>NZ_JAROKN010000020.1:0-52017 GCF_029455255.1 Arthrobacter vasquezii
CTGCCCGTGCCGGCACGAGGGCGGCTGCGATGGTCATGAGGATTCCAACCACCATGCCGCCCACGACAGCCGATGCCGGCACGGCGAGGGTGGCGAATTCACTGCCTGGAACAGTGCGTGCAAGGGACACGAGCACCCACATCACACCTGCGGCGAGCAGTACCCCGAGCGCGGAGGACACCGTGCCGACCACCGCGGCTTCCAGGAGGACCGAGCGGCGGATCTGCCCGCGGCCCGCCCCGATACAGCGCAGCAGCGCGAGTTCCCGCGTGCGCTGGGCGACGAGCACCGAGAACGTGTTGGCGATCACGAGAGCCGTGACGATCACCGCGACAACGGCGAACGCCAGCAGCACGATGGTCAGTTGGTCCTGTCCGCCGGACAGGGCAGCGACGTCCTCGGTCGTCTGTTCGACTGCGGTGAGCACGCTGGCGTCAGCACCGGCGTCCGCCAACACCTGGCCGACGGCGGTTCCCACCTGTGCCGCCTCGGCTGAATCCGTGAGAGTGAGCTGCAATTGTGTCGTTACACCCTCCGGAACCAGTTCATCGACCTGGGACGGGACGGCATGGAGCGCGATGGCCCCGGAGAGGAAAGGGTGGGCGGACGGTTCGCTGAACCCGGTTACCGTCAGCCCGGTACCCGATGCTGCGAGGTTTTCCTCGAGGGTGCCCTCGCGAAGAGCCGCGCCCTGCACTGTGTCGCCGATTTCCACACCGAGTTGTTGAGCCGACGCAGCGTCAATCACTACCTGGCCGTCGGATTCGGGCAGGTTGCCTTCCTGCAGGACGAGGCCTTCCAGTACGGGCGGTGCCAGCGCGGAAAGATTCGCCATGTTTGTTGCGGTGCCGGCCCGGAGCACAAAATACCCCTGCTGTTCCGCATGCACCACATCGACTCCGGCTACTGAACGAACAGCGTCGGCCGTTGCCGGCGGCAAGGAGCCGTCAGCCGAGGTCACTACGAGGTCGGCTTTGGAGTACTCCGCACCGATGCTGTTCTGAAGAGTTGCAGTAGTGGTGGCGCCGACCATCAGGGTGGCGGCAAGGAAGCCGACGCCGAGCATGACAGCAAGCCCGACGGCGATGTAGCGGCGGGCATGCCGCGAAACCTGCGACAGGGCAACAGTCAGCACGGTCAGGCTCCCAGCTGTGAGAGGGCGGAGAGGATGGTGTCGGGGGTGCTTCGTTCCAGTTCCCCCACCAGGGCGCCGTCCTGCATCAGGATGACGCGGTCGGCGTAGGAAGCCGCAACCGGGTCGTGGGTCACCATGATGATGGTTTGTCCCATCTCCTGGCTACTGCGCCGCAGGAGGGCCAGCACCTCCGCTCCCGAACGGGAATCGAGGTTGCCGGTCGGCTCATCGCCGAAAATGACATCCGGGCGGGTGAGCAGCGCGCGTGCCACCGCCACCCGCTGCTGCTGCCCACCGGACAGTTCATGTGGACGGTGGCTGAGCCGGTCGGCCAGACCGAGGATGGTGCAGATCTGCTGCAGCCATTCGCGCTCCACCTGCCCGCCGGCCAACGCGACGGGAAGAGTGATGTTCTGTTCCGCAGTAAGGGTGGGGATCAGGTTGAAGGACTGGAACACGAATCCCACGCGATCGCGTCGCAGCCGCGTCAGCTCGGCGTCGTTCAGTCCGGTGATGTCCGTGCCGCCCAGCAGGATCCGGCCGGAATCGGCAGTGTCGAGGCCGGCGAGGCAGTGCATGAGCGTGGACTTCCCGGAGCCTGAGGGGCCCATGATGGCGGTGAATCGTCCGCTCGGAAAACTGACGGAGACATCGCGCAGAGCGTGCACTGTGGTGTTGTCCCGGCCGTAGGACTTGTTGATGGATTCGGCAGCAACCGCTGCAGCGGAAACGGAGGACGGCGCGGCGGCCGTCGAAAGATTCGGTGTCATGCCTCCACGCTATGAAATGCGTGGGTTACCGCGGATCGAACGGCGGGAGGTTCTTCGCCGCGCCGTTCTCCTACTGGAGGATGAGACCGGCGACGGTTCGGGATGAGTGGGTCAGGGCTGTACGACGCCGGCCTCATAGGCCAGCACCACTGCCTGCACGCGGTCCCTCGCGCCCAACTTGGCGAGAATGTGTCCCACGTGTGTTTTCACTGTCGCCTCCGAAAGGAACAGATCCGAGGCGATCTCGGTGTTCGACCTGCCCTGCGCTATCAGCGTGAACACTTCGCGCTCGCGGACCGTGAGGCTCCCCACCAGGGACTTCGCCCGTTCGTTGGCTCCGGACGGCGCCCTCAGCAGCGGTGCCACGTGTTCCAGCAGCCTGCGCGTGGTTGACGGAGCGATGACGGCATCCCCCCGGTGAACCGTCCGCACCGCCTCGAGCAGCTCTTCGGGCGGCGCGTCCTTCAGCAGGAAGCCGCTGGCCCCGGCCTGGATGGCTGCGAGTGCGTATTCGTCCAGGTCGAACGTGGTCAGGACGATGATGCGCGGCCCGGATCCCTGTGCCTGCGCGAGAATGCGCCTGGTTGCCTCAATTCCGTCCATGCCGGGCATGCGGACATCCATCAGCACGACGTCGGCTGCCGTGGACGCGAGCACGGAGACCGCCTCGGTGCCGGTGCCTGCCTGGCACACGACGTCGAGATCCGGTTGTGAGTTGATCAGCATCGAAAAACCGCTGCGGACCAGTTGCTGGTCATCGACCAGCCCAACGCGGATGGTTGCGGTGGAGGACGGGGTGCTCATTCAGGCCTCCGTATAGGGAATCAGTGCATGGACTTCGAAACCGCCGCCGTCACGCGGACCGGTTTCCACAGTCCCATCGTAGAGTTTCAGCCGCTCGGCCATGCCACGGATGCCCTGGCCGGGGTGAGCGTTGTTCCCGTCAAGGAACCCGCCGTCGGATGCTGCGCCGCGCCCGTCGTCGTCGACTGCCACTTCCAGGCCCCTTCCGGTCCAGGACAGCGAAACGGACGCTGATGCGCGCGGGCCGGCGTGCTTGAGGACGTTTGTCAGTGCTTCCTGAATCACCCGGTAGACAGTGAGTTCTGCGCCCGTTGCCAACTGCCGGCGAGGAGTACCCTGCCAGGTCAGCGCGACGTCAAGGCCCGCCTGCCGCACCGTTCCGATCAGATCAGGAACATCGGCAAGGGACGGCAGGGGGCGGGTGGGGGCGTCGTCGTCGTTTCTCAAGACACCGAGCAGCCTGCGCATCTCCCGCAGCGATGCCCTGCCGGTCTCCGCAATGGTGCCCAAAGTAGAGGTAGCGACGGCGGGGTCCGCGGCACCGGCGTAGCGCGCGCCGTCGGCCTGGGCGATCATGACCGAGAGCGAATGGGCAACGATGTCATGCATCTCACGGGCGATGTGACTGCGTTCATCTGCGGCCGCGAGGTCGCGTTCCTGTTGGCGCTCAATTTCCAGCCGGCGGGCGCGGTCCTGCAGCGCCTGCAGCGCGAGCCTGCGGTTCCGGGCAAGGTCACCGAAGGCCCAGCACAACAGCACCACGGCCACGGCGAAGAAGATGTACAGCGCGTACAGGGGAAGAGCAGCGATGCCGGTCTGGTACTGGTTCAGTCCAAACTGCGCAACGCCGGCCACCATCCCGAAGGCTGCAACACCCACACCGCCAAGGCTTGCCCATCGTGGGGCATAGGCAGCGAGCGCGTACACCATGACGAGGACGCTGAGCTGGGCCGCAACAGGCGGCTGGTTGATCAGGAGTTGGCCGATGGACACTGCCGCGACCGTCGAAGCAGCCGCGACGGTCCTACTGCGCCGCCAGGCCAGGGGGATGACCAGCGCCGCCGATACCATGAACTCGACGGGTGAACCCAGGAGCACGTACGGCAGCGCCAGGAGGACGAAGGCCGCTGCCGCCACAAGGCGGTCGACTTTCTCCTGGTTCTCCCGTAGCCAGCGGGCTAACCGGTGGTGCGCATCCATAACGTCCCACTCTAGGGCGGCTTACTGCAGTGAACATCGCCCCAGGGGTGGAGTTACCGTACGCGCGCCGTAGGAGCAGAGACGCGGGTAGCGGATGCGTAGCCTGCTTTCGAGCCGGTGACCGCCACCGTGAGCGCGCTGTGCCGGTCCGCCTTGAGGACCGTGTAGGTCTTGGCGGTTGCGCCCCGGATCGGGGTGCCGGCGCGGTACCACTGGTAGGTCAGTGCGGTGCCGGTGCTCCAGGAGCCCGGGTTCGCGGTCAGCCTCTGGCCTACTTTTGCGGTGCCCGTGATGGTCGGCGCCGGCGCAAGGGGAATGGCCGGCAGCGTCGGTTCGGCAGCCCGGGGTGTGAAGGAGAAGTCGCGGACCGTGACCTGCTCGGGCCGGACCTGGTTCGGATACCCGCCCCCGCCTCCGGTGACCCACAGGTTGAAGTGGACCGCCTCCCGTGCGGGAACGGGAACGGTGGCACCCTCCAGGACAGTGCGTTTGAGCAGGGTGCCGGAGTAGCCCTCGCCGGCGAAGGTCTCATAAGTCAGCCTGCCGGGTTCCCAGACCAGCCGGTGAGTGAGCACGGGGTCCGGCGTGACATCGAAATTCACAACGGTGCTGCCGGTTCCGGCCGGCTTGGTGGCGTCGAACCAGTAACCATGGCCCTGCCGAACCGGACGCGACTCGCCCCAGGCCGCGCCGCCGCCCCACGCGGACGCTTCGCAGACGTCGATTTCGTTGTGGCCCGGTGCGGAATCGGGGTCATAGGTGAACATGCATCCCCACACCACTTCCTTCTGTGGCGTCTGCAGGTTCCGTTCGACCACTGCGCTGTATGTGCCGTAGCCGAAGCCGCGGCGGGTGGACTGGAACTCTGCCGCCACGGGTGCATTTCCCGACGGATTGGTGAGAGCAAGGCTGACTTTCCCGTTCGCGTCCGGCCCACTGGCATTGGCTGGATCGAAACTGCCGTTGTAGTGCGGACCTCCGGTCCACGAACGCTTGAGCCAGTTATAGCCTTCCCACGTGAAATCGCCGGCTGGACCGGGATCTGTGGTCATCGTCGAATTGTCGGCTGCGGAAGCGCCCGGTACAGCACTCACGGCCAGAACGACGACGACGGCGGCCGCTGTGAGCGGGCGGATGCGGGGGTAATGAACTTTCATGAGACTCCTGGAAGGCTGCAGACTCGCTGCGCGGTGACAGCGCCAGGATCGATTATCCGGATGAACCTGACGGTTTTCCGCAGAGATGGCGCCTGCCGAAGCGCAACGTTGGCTCAGGTTTTCCTTCCATGCAGTATGTCTCACTATCCGGAACTGAATTGTCCGTGATGCGGGATGGTTGCCTAGGCTGATCCCATGACTTCATCCAGCATCAATGTGGCAGTAATTCCCGGTGACGGCATCGGACCGGAGGTCATTACCGAAGCGGTCAAAGTGCTGCGCGCAGCAACGGCTGCTGCGGATGCGGAACTGACCCTGACGGATTACAAGCTCGGTGCCGAGCACTGGCTGACTACGGGGGAGACCCTCTCGGAGGAGGTACTGGACCGCCTGCGCTCCCACGACGCCATCCTTTTCGGGGCCGTCGGTGCCGCCCCGGGAGATACCCGCATCCCTTCGGGCCTCATCGAGCGCGAAATGCTGCTCAAGCTCCGTTTCAGCCTCGACCACTACGTCAACCTCCGTCCCTCACGCCTCTACCCCGGGGTGCCAAGCCCCCTTGCCGATCCCGGCGAGATCGACTTCGTGGTTGTGCGGGAGGGAACCGAAGGACCGTACGTAGGCAACGGCGGAGCCCTGCGCACGGGCACTCCCCATGAGATAGCCACTGAGGTCTCCGTGAATACCGCACACGGCGTTGAACGCGTGGTCCGTGACGCCTTCCGCAGGGCGAGCGAGAGGCCCCGCAAGCACCTCACCCTGGTGCACAAGCACAATGTGCTGGTGCACGCGGGCCACCTGTGGAAGCGCACCGTGGAGGCCGTGGCAGGCGAATTTCCGCAGGTTACCCACGATTACCTGCACGTCGATGCAGCCATGATCTTCCTGGTGACGGACCCCTCGCGTTTTGACGTCATTGTGACCGACAACCTCTTCGGGGACATCATCACGGACCTGGCGGCAGCCGTCACCGGCGGTATCGGCCTGGCCGCGTCCGGCAACATCAATATGGACCGCACGGCGCCCTCGATGTTCGAGCCGGTGCACGGTTCGGCGCCGGACATCGCGGGGCAGCAGAAAGCAGACCCCACTGCAGCGATCCTTTCGGCAGCGCTGCTGCTGCGCCACCTCGGTTTCAGTGAGCAGGCAGAGCGGATCGAGGGGGCGGTGGAGAACGACGTCGCCACCCGGTCCGGCGCTCCGCGCACTACCGCTGAAATCGGCGATGCGATTGCGGCTGCAGTGTCCTAAGCTGGTTAGGAACCATTAACTCAAGTGATCGTCTGTGCGTATCCCGTTCGGGATCACCGCCAGGCATGATCGTGTCTTTCGTAGCGCTTGCGGAGGGCAGGTAACCGTGGAGGAACCATGACAGCTACGCAGCTGGAATTCGCCCAGTACCCGTCGGCCAGCCCGAGGTCGGAGGCGGACCGGGAAGCGATACTTGCAAACCCCGGGTTCGGTAACCATTTCACCGACCACACCGCGGTGGTGGATTTCGCTGTCGACACGGCAGGCGTCGGCGGGTGGAGGAATGCGCGACTGGAGGCGTATGGCCCTATCGCCATGGACCCGGCAGCGGCCGTGCTGCACTACGGGCAGGAGATCTTCGAAGGCATGAAGGCGTACCGTCACGCTGACGGTTCCATTTGGACCTTCCGGCCGGAGGCCAACGCGGCGCGGCTCAACCGTTCCGCTGCCCGGCTTGCACTCCCGCAGTTGCCCGAAGACGTGTTCCTGGAGTCCCTCCGCCAGTTGGTTGCCGCTGATCAGGAATGGGTGCCCACCCGCGAGGGCGAGAGCCTCTACCTGCGTCCGTTCATGATTGCCACCGAAGCGTTCCTGGGTGTTCGTCCGGCCCGTGAGGTCTCCTACCGGGTGATCGCCTCGCCCGCGGCGAACTACTTCGGCGGGGAACTGGCTCCAGTGTCAATCTGGGTCTCTCGCGAATACGCACGGGCAGGACGCGGCGGCACGGGCGCGGCCAAGTGCGGCGGCAACTACGCGGCCTCTCTCGCAGCACAGCTGGAGGCGGAGGCGCACGGCTGCAAGCAGGTGCTCTTCCTCGACCAGTTCAACAACAATGCCGTCGAGGAACTCGGTGGCATGAACGTCTTCTTCGTCTTCAAGGACGGCACTCTGGTCACACCCGCGTTGAGCGGCACCATCCTTGAAGGCATTACCCGTTCCTCGATCATCCAGCTGGCAAAGGACCGCGGCCTGGAGGTTCAGGAGCGCACTATCACGCTGGATGAGTGGCGCGACGGCGTGGGCAACGGTGATATCGCGGAGGTATTCGCGTGCGGCACCGCAGCAGTCATCACACCGATCGGCGAGCTGAAGGACGGCGACGAGGTCATCAGCGCGCCGAATCCTTCGGCAGGTGAGGTCACCATGAGCATCCGTGAACAGCTTCTGGGCATCCAGACAGGCAAGGTTGAGGACCCGCACGGCTGGATGACCCGCCTCGTGTAGCGGCTCCGCATCAGCATCAAGCCCGGCTTTCCCCGAGGAAGGCCGGGCTTCGGTGTTTCTTCAGCTCTGCACGGCCGGGCCGAGCGGGAGTGCGTTTCCTGAGTGCAGCAGCTCCGTGACCGCGGGCTCGGGAAGCGGCCTGCTGAAGTAGAAGCCCTGTCCGCTGATTTCTCCGAGGGATCTCAGGAAATCGGCCTGTTCCTGGGTTTCGATGCCCTCGAATACTGCCCCGAGGCCGGCAGCCCGGATGAGCTGGAAGACCGCTGCCACGAAGTCGGGCTGCCAGGAGCCTGTCGCGGGTTCCCGAAGGATGGATCGGTCCACCTTCACCATGTCGACCGGCAGATTGCGCAGGTAGCTGATCGAGGAGTAGCCCGTGCCGAAATCATCAATTTCAATGCACACGCCAAGCTGTTTGAGGCTTAGCAGCGAATAGGTTTCCACCTCGCCGCCGCTCACCAGCGCGGACTCGGTGATCTCAATGACAAGCGAGGGCGGCGGCACAGACATCCGTTTGAGAAGTCCGCGGACGAAGTCGACCATATCCAGCTGGCGCAGTTCGATTGCCGAGATATTGACGCGCACCTGAAAATTCTCGGGTACCAGGAGCGCCGCGCGCCAGATTGCATACTGTTGAAGGGCTGTCGCCATGACCCATCGGTCAACTTCGGAAATGGCGCCGATCTCCTCGGCAAGGGGAATGAACGAATCGGGAGGAATCATCCCGCGGGTCGGGTGGTTCCAGCGCACCAGGACTTCCACTCCATTGACCGAACCATCGCGCAGATTCACGATCGGCTGGTAGTGCACGCACAGCTGGTCCGTCCCAATCGCATCGCGCAGTTCGGATGCCATCAGCGTCCGGAGCTGCCGGTCGTAAAGCATGACCGGCTCGAAGGTCTTGATGATGCTGCGCCCCTCGTTTTTCGCCGCGTACATAGCTGTATCGGCTTCATACAGGAGGGACTCGGCGGTGTGCTCCGGGGTAGCGAGGCGCAGGCCTATGCTGGCGCGTGGATGCACACTGAACTCGTCCACGTCGATGCTCTTCGCGAGGACTTCCAGCGTACGGTTGGCAACTCCGAGCGCAATCTCCATGGTTGATTGCGTCACGAGGATCGCGAACTCGTCCCCGCCCAGGCGGGCCACAGTGTCAGTTGCCCGTACAACTCCACGGAGGCGCTCCGCCACTTCGCGCAGAACGTCGTCGCCGGCGTCGTGCCCGAAGCGGTCGTTGACATTCTTGAACGAATCAAGGTCCAGGAGCAGCAGCGCGGGAGGAGGATCGCCGTCGGCTTGGCCTGAGAGGGACTGCTCAATTTTCTCGACGAGATCCACTCGGTTGGACAACCCGGTCAGCGCGTCTGTCATTGCCATCCGCTTCATGTCCAGATGTGCCTGGTGCAGCATTGCCGTGCGGTTTTCCACGCGCATTTCGAACTGTCGGTAGACCAGTTCGAGTTCTTCAGCCAGAAGATTCACGCCGGTGATGACGGCGTCGACATCATCACGCACGGGGGAGGGCGTCATCCTGCTGCTGAGGTCTCCCCGGGAGAGCCGCACAATGCCGTCGACCAGCATCGCCAGGCGGGGGTCCCCGCCGTCAGCGGTCATCCGCACGCTCCAACAGCCAGGCAACGGCCGTATCCTCGTCCCCGAAGTAGCGGGTGGGGCACGGGGGAGGCTCGCCTCCCAGGAGGAAATTCGCGAGTACCCGGTCCACCGCGCTGGTTCCCAACACTGCAATAGCTGATGCTGAGCGGGAGCGGCTCAGAACGGCGCGCGCCTCGCGGCTGATCGACGCCACACCGGTGATGTCAAGAAGGATCGGTTTCAGGCCGCCGCCGGCTTCTGCACGGGCACGCTGCGCAAAAGCCTCAGCTATCTCTTCGGAGATGTGCTCGGCCTGCGGCAGAACCAGGCGGATGACGGATACCGGAGCCGTGGTGTCCGATACCTCGGTAGGTATCAGCCAGAGTGCATTCATGCCGAGCGTCACTTTCCTTGCTGGAGCGCCGGGGTACGGCGCTGCATCCGGTTCTTGAAACTACCGTACAGAAATACGACGGCGGCGGTCATTGCCCTGACGCATGTCGCGGTTCAGCCGTCGGTCGCCGTGGTAGAGGATCGCTTCCCAATCGGCCTCTTCGGGTGCCTTGTCGATGACGGGTGACACCTGCTGCCGTGGCTCCCGAGGCGCGACATGGAGCCAGTTCAGCACGCCCAGCACCATGTCCACGGCAGAGTTTTTCAGGCCGATGTAGGCACGGATGGCGTAGAAGGCCAGAAACGCGTTGAGCAGCGCAAAGGCCGCGTTGCCCCAATTTTCACTGACGACATCCCGCCAGACTGTGAAGAGGGAGTACGCGACAATCAGGAAAGGCACAACGACATAGAGCGCCGGCGCAGCTGTCCTGTCCTTGACCTTGGGTGTGCGGACGAAAGGGATCTTCTCGCCGGTGAACGCCTGTTGAACGGATTTCAGGACGCCGGCCAGATTCACGGGCAGGAGCACGATATTGAATCCGTAGATCCTGAAAATATCGCTGAAGCGGTGCCCGCAGTCCCGGAGGTCACTGCCCATTGCCAGGAAATAGGGAAGCGCAGTGATAAACACCAGCGGACTGAGTAAGCGGCTGTCGTAGGGGTAGCCGAGCAGGAACAGCAGACCGAAACTGGCCCAGGCGATGGAGGCCATGTAGTTCACCCGCAGCAGGATCTCCCGCGCGAGGATCCGTTCCCGGCGGTGTTTGCGCTCCCGCATCTGATTCCACAGCTTGGGAAGGATCAGCAGCCCGCCGTTGGCCCACCGGCGCCGCTGCACCACGAGTGAACCGAAGTCCGGCGGTGTGGCGCTGTAGCTGAGCCGCTCGGGGTAATTCACCAGGGTCCAGCCGTGAGTTCCGAGGTCAACACTCGACTCCGTGTCTTCGATGACTGTGCGGTCCTGGATGTAGGTTTTGATATCGAATCCGCCAACGCTCTCCACCTCGACAATGTCTTCGATCGCGCGCTTGCGGATGACTGCGTTGGCGCCGACCCAGAAGGTGGCGCCGTAGTAGGTCATGCCCTGGTGAAGGATGTGCTGGATGTCGGTCGTGGCGCCGGCAACGCGCTCAATACGAGTAGGCGCACCGCGGAACGAGGAGTAGGGAGTCTGCGTGACAGCCACCCGTTCATTACCGGGTGACTCCAGCAGGTGAACCAGGCGGAGACAGTAATCGCGCAGCAGGAGGGAATCGGCGTCGAGCGTGAGCAGGTAAGTCGAGTCTGGGATCTCCAGGTCATCGACGTGGTGTTCTGTGGCAGGACGAAGCACAACGCCGTTGGCCGCCTTCTCTTTGTGCCAACGCCCGCCCATGAGGGAAATGTAGGCGTTGAGGTTCATTGCCTTGTTCGCCTCGTGTGAGAGGGAGGCGTAGAGCTTGCGCTCGAACGTGTTCATGGAAGCGGTGAAGATGCGTGCCAGGCGCACGTAGAGCTCCACCATTCGGTCCGGGTCCGGCGCAGCGTGCTGGGCGTCGGCAGCGGTCAGAGCGAGAACGGTCAGGCGCAATTCACGCGCCAGGCCCATCAGCACCAGGTCAACGAAGAATTCATCGACGTGATCCCCGACGGTCTCATTCTCAGCCATCGTTTCCAGCCACACCGCGGCTGCCTCGTATTCGGCGATCAGGCGCGGCAGTTCATCGCTGGCCGGCGTGTCCGACGCCAGGCGCTCCTGGTATGCGGACAGTGCGCTGGTGAAGCGCATGGAGGGCTCGAGGAGCCGGCCTTCGATCTCGGCAGCGAGTGCACGCGTGGCCTCAAGCCGGGCCAGAACGCCCGGGTCTGTTGGAAACGGCGGGTCATCGAGCAGCAGCGTGACCCGCAGGTTGGGGAACTCCTGAAGCGCCGCGGACCAGAGCGTTGCGCGGACCACCTCGGGCTCTTCAGCGTAGGACGGCACCAGAACAGTGATGCTCTCGTCGTAGCGGGCGAAGTGCCGATCGAGTTCACCGCGCGGGACGCGGCGGTGGTCGCGGAAACGGTACAGCGCTCCCTGCCGGGCCAGCAGGTACATCAGTGCGGAGAATGTCAGGAAGGTGACCACCACGAGGTAGAAAACCGCTTCGAGCTGGAATCGGAAGCTGGCCGACGGGTTCTCTGCGAGCTCCCTCAGGATCGTCGAGACGACATACGCAACCCATCCGAGGATTGTGACCACGATCGCCAACCGGCCCAGCGCGACCTTCCGGCGCGAGGGTGCCGGATGGACAATCGAAAGCGGTTCGGACCGCTTCTCCGATCCCCACTGACGCCGCCGCGATACCGTGCCGGACGTCGAAGACGCACCGACAGCCGATTCCGGCACAGAGACTTGCTGGTTCATCCGCCCCCCAAATAATCTGATGGACATTCCTTACGGAGAGTCCTGTGAGTGTCGCTGCGGCAGGTGACGGGCCCGACGTTCAGCAGTGTCCATCCCGGTCCGGCTGAGGTGACGGCTCAGCGGCATCGGTGTGCGGGATGTGACGGACGAAACAGTACACCATTTTGATTCAGTGCTCTTCCACCGTTACGATACGCTCACCGTTCCCGTCCGAACGGTCTTGTATCTGGGGGACCCATGTCCAAACGTTTTCCCGGCCGCCGGCTTTCGCCTGTGCGCCTCACCGTCCTGGTTGCCATCGTCGGCACGCTGGTAGCGTCCACTGTTGTGGGTTGGAACCGGCTCGAGGATGTGCGCGCTGCCGCCAACGGCGGGTCGTGGTTCGCCGGGTATGTGGATGCCACCGCAACGCCTTTCTATCCTTTCGAGCAGCCCGCCTCGGAGCAGGGCAAGAGCGTCGTGTTGTCGTTCATTGTTGCTGATCCTGCCGAGGACTGCCGCCCATCGTGGGGTGCTGCGTACTCGCTGGACGAGGCGCAGTCGGAGCTGGATCTCGACCGCCGAATTGCGCGGCTGATCCAGGATGGCGGCGAGGTTGCTGTGTCGTTCGGCGGGCTGATCAACAATGAGCTGGCCCGGACCTGTACGGACGTCCGCCAACTCACAAGCGCTTACCGTGCCGTCGTTGAACGGTACAACCTGACAACAATCGACCTCGACATCGAGGGTGAGGACCTGGCCGATTCCGAAGCTGCGGCACGTAGGGCAGAAGCGGTGGCCGCGTTGCAGGAGGAACGGCGTGCGGATGGCAAGCCACTCAACGTCTGGCTGACGCTGCCTGTGGCCCCGTCGGGTTTGACCCTTCAGGGCACCGACGCGGTGACAACCATGCTTGAGGGCGGCGTGGATCTCGCGGGCGTGAATATCATGACCATGGATTACGGCGGAAGCAGGGAACCTGGGGTTTCCCAGCTGGACGCTTCAGTCGCGGCTGCTCGGGCAACTCACGCCCAACTCGGAATCCTTTATGACAGGGCGGGCACCAGCCTCGGTCCGCAGACGCTGTGGAAGAAGATCGGGCTGACGCCCATGATCGGTCAAAATGATGTCCCGGCGGAGGTGTTCGACCTGGAAGCAGCTGCCGCTTTCAACGCCTTCGCCCTGGAAACAGGCGTTGGGCGGATGTCAATGTGGTCGCTCAACCGTGATGCCACCTGCAGCGACAACTATGGCAACGCGAAGATCGTGTCGGACAGCTGCAGCGGCATTGAGCAGGACGGCACGCTGTTCGCGGACGTTCTGGGCGCAGGATTCGAGGGGCGCGCGGCGACCCTGAATTCGGCACCCACCACAGACGAACCCACACCCGAGCTGGTCGTTGATGATCCGGAGACCAGCCCGTACCCGATCTGGTCAGAGGAAGCGACCTACGTGTTGGATGACCGCGTCGTGTGGCGCGGCAAAGTGTATTCAGCGAAGTACTGGACCTCGGGTGACCTGCCGGACAACCCGGTGCTGCAGGCTGCCGAGACCCCGTGGACGCTGATCGGTCCGGTACTGCCCGGAGAAAAGCCGGTCCCTGTTGTGACTGCTCCGGCAGGAACTTACCCCGGCTGGGATGCCGAGAAGACGTATGAGAAGGGCGATCGGATCCTGTTCGACGGCCATGTCTTCGAAGCGAAGTGGTGGAATCGGAGCGACAGCCCGGAGGCAGCACTACAGACCTCCGATGCGTCCCCGTGGCGTAAGTTCTCCAATGATGAGGTTCAGGACGTACTCGAGGAACTGGAGCCTTGATTGGACGTTGGCGGGGAGAAGCTTTGACTGGCCGTTGGCGGGGAGAACGTCCGGGGGCCCAGGCCTAGGCTTCGGCCCGTCGGTGGACCTCGTCGATCAGCTTCCCGACCTGCGCCTCGCGGTCGGGGGCACCTGATTGCCTGAACAGTTCCTGGCTCTTTTCGAGCTGGAACAGCCCTTCCAGCGCATCGCCGGACCGCGCGAGCGCCTGCCCTAACAGCAGGTACGCTTCCGCGGCCGTCTGGCTGGCAATAAGGGAAGACGCGTCGCAGATAGGCCTCAATCGTTCTACGGCAGCATCGTACTGTGCAGTAAGGAACAGCCAGTGTGCACGGGTGAGGGACAGCTCAAGCTTGTCCCGCTCGCTTCCGCCCACAATGGAGGCAGCCAGCTCAGCCCTTTCGATACACTCAAGCGTCTCAGGCTCCACAACGCCGCCGGCCAGGCGAAGCGCGGCGGAAGCGCGATTGAACCGGGCCCACAGGTCAAGGTCGTTCGAGGGTGAAAGATTACTGGCCGCGCGCCGGTGGTAATCAGTTCCTGTAGCTGCATCCCGCCGAAGATAGGCCACATTCCCGATGACCCAGTAGGCCTTGCCGGCAGTTTGTGAGTTGACGTCAGGTGTGATGAGTTCAGCCAGGCGGAGGCACTCTTCCCATGCATCATCAAGCTGGTCGCTCTCCGCGAGGGCTGCAATGAGTGCGTGCTGCGCTCGTATCCGAAGATCAGGAGATCCGGAAGCCTGCTCAGATTCAGCAACCGCGTGGCGTGCTTCGATTACTGCCGACTCCAGATTTCCCATGCCTACGAGGGTGTCGGCGAGAAATGTCGAGACCCTGGCGGCCAGGTCCGGATAGTGCTGGGTCAAGGGTTGCATTCGAACCGTCTCCGCGGTCGCAGCCGCGTCCTCAAAAAAGCCTTCCTTCTTCAGGCATTCAACCTGCAGAAAGGCCATATTCCAAGATGCGTTTTCATCCCCGTTGGCATCGGCAGCACGTTGAGCCTCTCCGGCAATTTCCCGCGCTGCCCCATAGTCTCGCTGAGTCCACGCATCCCGGGCACGCAGTTCCAGGAAAACGTGCTGTCCGGGTTCCTGTGTATGCTCCATGGCCTCGCTCCAACGGTGTGCTGTGATGGGTCCCCGCGGATCATTCTGTCAGAATGACTAGCCAATATTCCCTCGGGCAAGTATCGAGTTTGCCATTTCTTCAGAGTGCAGGAAAAAACTGCGGAAAAGATGAGACAAAAGTCTCTGAATTATCGTGACTCGATCCATATACTGGGGATGCTGTGCAACGCAGAAGGCATATCGTTCTTCTGCGTCCATCAAGTGACAAGGAACAAGTATGAAGAAGGTCTCCGCAACTCTGTTGCTGACTGCGTTGCTTCTGGTTGGGGGCGGCACGGCTGCTCAAGCTGCCAAGAGTGGAAACTGGCCGGACACGGTCACAACGACGAAGAGCGGCAACTGGCCGGACAGCACATACCAGGCTGTTTAGTCGTCATTGTTCCAAAGGCCGTGGAGAGCAAGCTGATTAGCTGATCTTCACGGCCTTTTGCATGCCTACAGGAGTAACTTCAGCTTCGAATGTCGGCCACAATGTCGCGGACGTGCGCGGCCCTGTCCGGTGCACCGGCGTCGTCGAAGCACTGTTCACTGGTTTCGAAGTGAGCGAACGCCTCGAGCTCCTCCCCGCGGGCCGACAGCGACTGGGCTAGCAGCAGGTTTGCCTCTCCCTCTGTCTGCCGGGAGAGCGCCGAGCCCTCAGCGCAGATTGGCCGCAGGCGTTCGACTGCGGCGTTGAGTTGGCCTGTGAGGAAGAGCCAGTGAGCCCTGGTGAGAGAAAGCTGGAGTTGGTCCCGCTCCGTGCCGCCAACAATTGAGCTGGCGATCTCCGCCCGCTCAATGCACTCAAGCGTCTCCGCATCGACAACTCCGGCGGTGAGGCGTAGCGCAGCCGAGGCACGGTTGAAATGAGCCCACAACTCCAGGTCGTTGTTTGGAGTGAGCTGTTCGGCTGCGAGCCCGTGGAACCGGATGCCGTCGCCCACCTGGTGGCGCATGAACGCCACATTTCCAATGACCCAATGGGCCTTACCCGCGGTCTGCGTGTGGATGGCCGGCGTAATGTGGGTTGAAAGGTCCAGGCACGTGCTCCAGGCTTCATCCAACCGGTCGCTTTCGGCAAGCGCAGCGATCAGAGCGTGATGGGCCTCAATCTGAAGCTCAGGGGAGTCGGCTACCACTGAAGCGCTTTTCACCGCCATACTGGCGTTGTTCACAGCCTGCTCAAGATGTCCCAGACCCTGCTGACAGACGGCAGCCAGGGTATGGACTCGTGCGCTCAGAGCTTCCGATTCCAGGGTGAGGCTGCTTTCCTCTAAGGCCTCAGCGCATCGGAGGGATTCCTCCAGCGACCCTTCCTCCCGCAGACATTCAGCCTGAAGGAACGTCATGTTCCACCAGGCATGGTGGTCTTCCGTATGTGCACCAAGTTCTACCGCGGCAGCTGCGAGAAGCCGTGCTGTCCGGTAATCCCGCTGGCTCCAAGCTTCCCTCGCACGCAGCTCATACATCACGAGTTCGCCTGACTGCTGTGCTGCCACACTTCCCCCTCATTCAAAGGCTGCGTCGGACAGGCAGGGGACTCCCGGCGCACTCGACGTGACTGTCCTTGAGTTTATGCGCAAAGTTCCGGTTGAGACAGAGTCGGGCAAAGCTAAAGAGATCCGCTCGTTAGGGGTGTTGCATATCACAGATGCTTCGTATACTGAACTTATCTGGTGTCAGTGACGCTGTACTCCTACCGTTAAGGAATCCGTTATGAAACGACTTTCCGCAGTTCTCCTGATTACAGCAGCCCTGGCAGTGGGAGGGGGGGCCGCAGCTGTCGCCAACGACAGCGCGCCCGCACAGAGGACGGGTGTTGTCACCTATGGCACGCTCATTGACAATTGGCCTCACTGATCACCGCTGAAGTTTGACACTGGGACCGTTCAGAGGACCAATGTTCCCTGAACGGTTTCTAACGTTTACTGACCAGGTCTGTACTAGCCTGTGTTCATGCGTATAGCCCGATTTGTGCTCAATGATGATCCAGCGTTCGGCCTTGTTGAGGGCCTCGTTGGCGAAGAAGAGGTAGCCGTCATCAGCGGCGACCCATTCTACGGAGGGGTACAGCCGACGGGCGTGCGCCACAAACTGGAGGATGTCCGGCTGCTGGCGCCGGTGATTCCGCGCAGTAAGGTCATCGGTATCGGCCGCAACTATGCTGACCATGCCGCCGAGCTGGGGAACGAGGTGCCGCCGGCGCCGCTGATGTTCCTCAAGCCCAATACATCGGTTGTGGGTCCCGGAGATCCTGTCGTGCTTCCGTCTTTCTCTGACGAGATTTCCTACGAGTCCGAACTGGCCGTCATCATCGGCCGGATCTGCAAGGACGTGCCCATAGAGCGGGTGGATGACGTCGTATTCGGGTATACCTGCGCCAATGACCTCACGGCCCGCGATATCCAGAAGACTGACAACCAGTGGGCCCGGGCGAAGGGGTTTGACACATCCTGCCCGATCGGGCCCTGGATCGAAACGGAGCTTGATACCGAGAACCTTGCCGTCCGCGGATGGCTCGACGGAGAACTGATGCAGGACGGCACCACCAGCCAGATGATCTGGGGTGTGAAAGAGCTGGTTTCCTACGTCTCCCAGGCCTTCACTCTCCTGCCCGGCGACATCATTCTTACCGGAACCCCTGCCGGTGTGGGCCTGATCAACGAGGGGCAGAGGTATGACGTGGAGATCGAGGGGATCGGCAGGCTGTCCAACCCGGTGCGCCGCTGACAGGAATGCCCCGTGGCCAACAGCCAGGACAGTAGACTGAGCCCATCATGACTACTGCTGATCTCCCCACTGTCACGCCCGAAACTCCCGTACGGGTTCGCTTCTGCCCATCGCCTACCGGAGTCCCGCATGTCGGTTTGATCCGGACCGCCCTGTTCAACTGGGCATATGCGAGACATACCGGTGGAAAGATGATCTTCCGCATCGAGGACACGGACGCCGCGCGTGACAGCGAAGAGAGCTACGAGCAGCTCCTCGATGCGCTGAAGTGGCTGGGGATCGACTGGGATGAGGGCGTGGAGGTCGGAGGACCGCACGCTCCCTACCGTCAGTCGCAGCGGAGCGGGATCTACCAGGATGTCATCTCGCGGCTCGTCGCTGCCGGGCATCTGTACAAGTCTTATTCCACACCGGACGAGGTCGAGCAGCGGCACAGGTCCGCCGGCCGGGATGTGAAGCTCGGGTACGACAATTTTGACCGCAATCTTTCAGCGGATCAGCAGGCGTCCTACGAAGCGGAAGGTCGTCCTGCCGTTCTGCGTTTACGCATGCCGGACGAGGACATCACCTTCACCGACCTTGTGCGCGGAGACATCACGTTCGCAGCCGGGAGCGTGCCGGACTTTGCAGTAGTGCGGGCAAACGGCGCACCTCTCTATACGCTGGTAAACCCGGTCGATGACGCGCTGATGGGCATTACCCATGTGCTGCGCGGTGAGGACCTCCTTTCCTCGACGCCCCGCCAGGTTGCGCTGTACCGGGCCCTCATCGATATCGGCGTGGCCCGGTATATGCCGCTCTTCGGTCACCTGCCCTATGTCATGGGCCAGGGCAACAAGAAGCTGTCCAAGCGTGACCCCGAGTCGAACCTTTTCTTGCACCGGGAGCGCGGGTTCATCCGGGAAGGACTCCTTAACTACCTCTCATTGCTCGGCTGGTCCCTTAGCGCTGACGAGGATATCTTCACCGTGGACCAACTCGTTGAGAAGTTCGACATCCATGATGTCCTCGCCAACCCGGCACGCTTTGATGTCAAAAAGGCCGAAGCCATCAACGGTTCACACGTGCGTCTGCTGGACCCTGAGGACTTCCGGATGCGGCTGGTTCCATACCTGCAGTCGGCAGGTCTGGTCGGTCAGACTCTCAGCCCCGGCGAGCTGTCCATTCTCACTGAGGCAGCGCCGCTCATCCAGGAAAGGATCACCCTTTTGGGGGAGGCACCTGAGATGCTCGGCTTCCTGTTCCATCCGGACGGCGAGGTGGAGGTCGCTGCCGATGCCAGCAAAGGCCTGCCCGCCAACTACGAAGAGGTTCTCGATGCCGCGCTCGGAGCGCTCGAACCCATCGGGGACTGGACCGCTGACTCCATCCAGGCGGCTCTGCGCGCTGCCCTCGTCGACGAGCTTGGGCTCAAACCCAGGCTCGCCTTCGGGCCGGTGCGGACTGCGGTGTCGGGACGCAAAATCTCACCGCCGTTGTTCGAATCCATGGTGATTCTCGGCAAGGAGTCGTCGCTCGCCCGAATAAGGACTCTGCGTGGTCAGTGAGCTAACCGCGCATTCCATTCAGGGGGTCCTCTTCGATATCGATGACACCCTGGTGGACCTTGAGACTGCGATGGGGCGCACCCTGCACCACATCGGGGCTGAAACCCTGGCGCATCTCACCGAGGCCGAGTGGGCGGAATACAAGTCGTTGTACACCCGGGATCCTCACGGCTACTACGACCAGTTCCTGGCCGGAGAACTGAGCTTCACGGAGCAACGGATCCACCGCGCTCGGCACGCCCAGGCCGAGTTCCTCAGTGAACCGCTTGAAGGCGCTTCAGCGGCACGGTGGAACAAAGCATACGAGGCAACACTGCCGCTCCACTTCGAACCGTATGAGGACGTCGTTCCCGTCCTCGATGAGCTGGACCGGCTGGGAATCCCGTACGGTGCGGTCAGTAACAACGTGCACGATTACCAGCGTGCAAAGCTGGACAAAGCTGGCTTGCATCGGGTCGCCGCGCTCGTCGGAATCGACGCCGTCGGGGTCGCAAAGCCCAATGCAGCGATCTATCTCGAGGGTGCGCGGCTGCTCGGAACCGATCCTGCAAACACCCTTTATGTTGGGGACAACCCTGTTGTCGATGCACAGGGAGCGGATGCGGCGGGTCTCATCGGCATCTGGCTGGACCGTCGCGGTCGGCAAGACGAGGGCTTCAGCGGCCACCGGATCACCAGCCTGACCGACGTTTTGCGCATCGTGCAGGAGATCCGGTAAAGTTGTTTCTCGGCGCGGAGGGGGTTGGCCTGCTGCGAAGCAGGGTAAACATCACCCGAAAGTGCCATTGGGGTATGGTGTAATTGGCAACACACTGGTTTCTGGTACCAACATTCTAGGTTCGAGTCCTGGTACCCCAGCGCTGTAAAAGCACAAATTGAGCGAACAGATGCCTCGGCAGAACGGTCTGCTTCAATTTGGTTTCACAGCATCGGATGTGAAAGAATCGTCTAGCTCGTTTGCCGGGAGACCGGCAAACAACTCAGTACTGGCCCCATCGTATAGCGGCCTAGTACGCTGCCCTCTCACGGCGGTAACGCGGGTTCGAATCCCGCTGGGGTCACACAAGGGTCCGCCTCAACCATTCCGGTTGAGGCGGATTCCCATTTAAGCGGCCGACTCCTCAAATCCCGGACAACACGTGCAGAACTGGCATGATGGGACCATGAATGCCTCGCTGCCGGACGCTGATGTTGCGGGGCTTGCCGATCTGCTGGGCAGTGTCCGCGAAACGCTCAGCCGTCTCACCTTCCCCCTGGACACTCCCGGGGCTACTGCCGCCAAACTTCAAACGCGCACCGCGGCCGAGCAGCTCGACGACTACATCCTGCCCCGCATCAAGAGCCTGGACGCACCGCTCCTGGCGGTCGTAGGCGGCTCCACCGGAGCGGGCAAATCAACACTGGTGAACGCTCTGGTGGGACATCCGGTGACCCGCTCCGGACCGATCAGGCCCACTACCCGCCAACCGATCCTGCTGCACCACCCGGCGGAAGGGCACTGGTTCGCCGATGACCGCGTGCTGCCCTCGCTCACCAGACAGCGCGCCGTCGTCGTCACTGAGGAAGCGGAAACCGTGCCGGCGTCCCACATCCCTTCAACGCACGACGCCGGCAGCGCGGCCCAACTGCTGCTGCAACCGGACACGATGATCCCCCTCGGGCTTGCCCTGCTCGATGCACCGGATATCGATTCCATCGCAGACGAAAACCGCCGCCTCGCCTCACAGCTGTTGGCGGCAGCTGATCTGTGGCTGTTCGTCACTACAGCGAACCGCTATGCCGACGCCGTCCCCTGGAAGCTGCTGAGGGAAGCGGCGCAGCGTGACATTCTGCTCGCCATCGTTCTTGACCGGGTTCCGCACGGCGTGGAGGAGGAGGTGCGCGCTGATCTGCACACTCTGCTAGCCGCCGAGCAGCTGGGGCATGCTCCTATCTTCGTGGTTCCCGAAGAACAGCTTGACCCGCTCGGCATGCTCCCGCCGGAGAGCGTGGAGCCGCTGCAGCGCTGGCTGCGTACTATTTCGGCTGACGCGGAGGGTCGGCGGGAAATTGCCCGGCGCACTCTGGAGGGTGCGCTGAGGGCACTCGGGCACCGCGTGGAGAACGTTGCCGATGCCGTCGACGATCAGGCGGAAACCGCCGCACGGCTCGGGGAAGCGGCGCGTGAGTCATACGCCGCAGCGCTCGACGCCGTCCTTGAGTCGACCAAGGACGGCACCCTGCTTCGCGGTGAGGTGCTTGCCCGGTGGCAGGACTTCGTCGGTACCGGAGAGTTCATGCGCGGTCTGGAATCCACGGTTGGGCGCATCCGGGACCGGATCGGCGGATTCCTTATCGGCAAACCCCCGCGTGCGGTAACCGTCGAGGATGCAATTGAAAGCGGACTGCAGACCGTGATCGTCGAGGAAGCGGCGAAGGCTGCCGACCGCACCCAGCGGCAATGGCGAGCCGAACCTGCAGGGCGCGGGCTGCTGGATCCTGGAACCCCCGTCATGTCACCTGATTTCACCGGCACCGTCGCCCGCGAAATCCGTGCGTGGCAGAAAGATCTGTTGGACCTGGTGCGTTCCGAGGGTGCAGACAAGCGTTTCGCCGCCAGGATGCTCTCCTTCGGGGTCAACGGTGTTGCAGTGGCGCTCATGATCGTTGTATTCGCATCCACTGCCGGCCTCACGGGAGGTGAGGTCCTCATTGCAGGCGGCTCCGCCGTCGTCGGGCAGAAGCTGCTGGAGGCCATCTTCGGCGAAGAAGCGGTACGGCGGCTTACACGGACGGCGCGCATGCAGCTGCAGCAACGATGCGAGAAGCTGCTCGCAGAAGAGCGGAAGCGCTTCACCGACACGCTGCACGTACTGGCTGGGGAACCAACTTCGCAGGACCTCCGCGCACTGGCTGTGAATCTGACGCAGCGGCGCTCAGTGGCTGAGGATCTGCGGAACGACGGCGCCCTGCCGGAGGGTGGGCAGTGAGCCGGCACCGCGGAGAGGGATCATCCTCGCGACTGCAGGTTCGCCTCGAGTCGCTCAACGCAGCCCGGGAGCTGGCTGAGGGGCGGGTCGATGAGGATCAGCTCGGCGCCGTCTACGAGGTGTTGGACCGGGCGAGCTCGCGCAGGTCTCTGTCCTCAGCACACACTGTGGTGGGTATTTTCGGACCGACAGGCAGCGGCAAGTCTTCGCTGCTGAACGCGCTCACCGGAACCGATCTGGCGCGGGTTGCCGCACGCCGCCCAACGACCGCCGAACCTCTCGCAGTGATCTGGAACGAGGATGGAACCGAGGATCTGCTCGACTGGCTGCAGGTGCCCAACCGCCACGTCATGCCGGACGGCGCGCAACTGCTCGCCGTTTCCGGCGACCGCAGACGTGGCAGCAGTGACGGCGGCGTTGACGGCGGGTTGATCCTGCTCGACCTGCCGGACTTCGATTCGACGGAGCTAGGGCACCGCGTGATTGTGGAGCGTCTTGCAGGGCAGGTGGATGTCCTGCTGTGGATCACCGATCCGCAGAAATACGCGGACGCCGCCCTGCACCGGGAGTTTCTGGAACCGCTGGCAACCCACGAGTCCGTCATACTGGTTGCGTTGAATCAGTCCGACAGGCTCTCGGAATCCGACCTCACGCAGGTAACCGGATCGCTGAAACAGATTCTGGCCGCTGAAGGCCATGGCTCCGCCGTAGTCCACACGGTCTCCGCACTCACCGGAACAGGCTTGGGTGGCCTCGCCGAAGAGATCAGAACCATCGTGCGCCGGAAGGAGGCCGCGACCGGTCGGTTGTCAGCGGACGTCGACGTCGCCGTTGAATCGCTGCAGAAGTTCAGCGGCCCAGAACTTCCGCCTCCGTCGAAAGCGGCGCGTGCTGCGCTCTCGGACCGCCTCGCGGGGGCCACAGGTGCTGATGCGGTGATCGACGCCGTCGTCCGTTCCTACCGCCGGGACGCCCACGCTGTCACGGGGTGGCCGGTAACGCGCTGGCTCGGCAGACTCCGCTCGGATCCGCTGCGGCGCCTCAACCTCCGGCGTGGGGACGTGCAGGACTTCGTCGGCCGGACGTCCCTCCCGGAACCCGGCCCGGCGCAGCGGGCGTCCGTTGACCGGGCGTTGAGAACGTTCGGCGACGAGCTCTCAGCCGGTGCGGTGGAACCGTGGCGGACAGCCATTCGCGACGCAGCGAAGAGCCCTGAACCGGAGCTTCTGGAGCATCTGGATGAGGCTGTTGCCCGCACTGATTTCGCCTCCGGTTCACGCGCCTGGTGGTGGCCGGTGGCCGGGGTGCTGCAATGGTTCTTCCTGGCCGCGATGGTGGTGGGAATCGGTTGGCTGGCGCTGCTGGCAGCGCTGGCGTTCCTGCAGTTTCCTGTTCCGGAATCACCGACCGTAGAGGGGATTCCCGTTCCGACGCTGCTGGCCGTAGGGGGAGTGGCAGCAGGCATAGCGATCGGCATTCTGTGTGCCGGGCTGGCTCGCCTCGGAGCCCGGAGGCGGGGAAAGCGCGTACGACGGCGGCTGGTCGCCTCGATCAGCGAGACCACAGAGACGGTGGCGGTTGGGCCGGCGGCGGCGGAGATCGAACGCTACAACGGCTTCGTCCGCGCTGTGGCTGCAGCGGGTTCACGCCGGTAAGTCAGCCCTGCAGGGCGGCGAGCACCTTCTGCAGCGTGCGCAGGTTTCGCGTGGTCGTTGCCCTTTTGAAGGCAGCCCGGTTGGTGAAGGCGTTGAGCGGACTGTCCAGGGTTCCGCCCTTCGGCGTCTGCCAGGCAGCGGCGATGGTCCCGAGGGGCTGGACCGGTTCATTGATCGAGAAAGCGAACTCGACCATCCCGGTCAGCACGGCGGGGTCGGAGAAGAGCGTGAGGTAGGTGTGCGTGTCTGGATCGTCCGCTGGAAAGGGACAGTCCTCAACAATGCTTCCCACGGTGGCGGCGTCCAGCACAACCACCCAGGCTTCATACCCGAAGCGCTGCCGCAGCGATTGTTCGCTTTGGAATTTCAGCTCATCCGCTGTGAGGTCGCTGCTGCAGACGACGTTGCCGGACGCCAGCAAGGTTCTCACACCGGAGACAGGGAGCCCCTCAAAGGTTGCCCGGAGGTCTGCTGACTTGATGGTGACGCCGCCTACGTTGACGCCGCGCAGAAAGACCGCATATCTGGTCATGAGGTCAGCCTAGCGCGCTCCAGGTTCCAGGAAATTTCGGGCAGCTGCGGCGACGTGGTCAGCATCCGAAGCCGCCATAGATGCGCAAAAGTTCCGTTATTCCGCGGACTTGCCGATTGCGTTGGTCAGCTGGAGTGCGGCGGTCACAACAACCTCGGCATGGATCCTGCCGGGCTGGCGAGTGAGGCGTTCAATGGGTCCGGAGATCGACACGGCGGCGATGACGCGCCCGGAAGGGCCGCGCACCGGGGCCGAAACCGAGGCGACCCCGGCCTCACGTTCACCGAGGCTCTGAGCCCACCCCCGCCGTCGTACTCCTGCCAGCACGGTGGGCGTGAACCGTGCGTTCTGGAGGCCCTGGAGAAGGCGGTCGTGATCTTCCCAGGCGAGGAGGCACTGGGCGGCTGATCCGGCTCTCATCGATAATTGGGTACCTACCGGAATGGTGTCGCGCAGGCCGATCGGGCGTTCGGCAGAGGCGACGCAGACCCGTGCGTCTCCCTGGCGCCGGAAGAGCTGGGCGCTCTCGCCGGTTGCATCGCGCAACTGGAGGAGGACGGGACCGGCGGAGGCAATCAGCCGATCCTCTCCTGCGGCGGAGGCTAGCTCCACAAGGCGGCTACCCAGCACAAACCTGCCCTGGATATCCCTGCTGACCAGTCGGTGGTGAACCAGCGCGAGGGCGAGCCGGTGAACTGTCGGACGTGCCAGGCCGGTGGACGTAACCAGTTGGGCGAGCGTAGTTGGGCCGGCTTCCAACGCGTCCAGAACAAGAGCCGCTTTATCAATGACGCCGACACCACTAGAATTGTCCATAGACTGATATTGCCGTCTCATTATCTGAGACGCAAGTGTTCGGAGTGGCGCGCATGGACACGCTCCTGCTTCAGTTATTGAAAGATCTGATCAAGGCACGCGGAGGAACCGGCCATGGGCAAGACGCTCGCAGAAAAAGTCTGGGAATCGCATATTGTGCGCAAGGGTGAGGTTGTCAATGGACAGGCCGAGCCGGACCTGCTGTACGTTGACCTGCACCTCGTCCATGAGGTCACCTCCCCGCAGGCGTTCGAGGGCCTCCGCTTGGCCGGCCGGAAGCTGCGCCGGCCGGATCTGACAATTGCCACCGAGGACCACAACACTCCGACGATCGACATTGACAAGCCGATCGCGGACGTGACGAGCCGCACGCAAATAGAGACCCTGCGCGCCAACTGCAAGGAGTTCGGTGTCCGGCTGCACTCGCTGGGGGACGCGCAGCAGGGCATCGTTCACATCATCGGTCCGCAGCTCGGCCTCACCCAGCCCGGACTCACCGTGGTGTGTGGAGACTCGCATACCTCCACGCACGGCGCCTTCGGAGCGCTGGCCATGGGCATTGGAACCTCCGAGGTCGAGCACGTCATGGCCACCCAGTCCCTTTCCCTGAACCCGTTCAAGACCATGGCGATCAACGTCGAGGGGACGCTCAAGCCGGGCGTTACGTCCAAGGACATCATCCTGGCTGTCATCGCCAAGATCGGAACCGGCGGCGGGCAGGGTTATGTCCTGGAGTACCGGGGCTCCGCTATCCGTGCCCTGTCCATGGACGCCCGCATGACCATCTGCAACATGTCGATCGAGGCCGGAGCCCGGGCCGGCATGGTTGCACCGGATGACACCACCTTCAAGTACCTCAAGGGTCGTCCCCACGCACCGCAGGGTGAGGACTGGGACGCCGCCGTCGAGAACTGGCGCACGCTTCGAACCGACGATGACGCGGTGTTCGACGCGGAGGTCTTCCTGGACGCGGATGAGCTCGAACCATTCGTCACGTGGGGAACCAACCCCGGTCAGGGCGTCTCGCTCAGCCAGGCAGTCCCGTCTCCGGATGACTTCGCCGACGAAAATGAGAAGGCGGCCTGCAGCCGGGCGCTGGAGTACATGGCCCTTGAAGCCGGTACGCCAATGAAGGACATCCGGGTGGACACCGTCTTCCTGGGTTCGTGCACCAACAGCCGCGTTGAGGACCTGCGGCTGGCAGCGGACATCATTCGTGGACGGCAGAAAGATCCGGACATCCGCATGATGGTGGTGCCCGGTTCCGCCCGCGTGCGCCTTGAGGCTGAGGCAGAGGGACTGGATAAGGTTTTCAAGGAATTCGGTGCGGAATGGCGCTTCGCCGGGTGCTCGATGTGTCTGGGCATGAACCCGGACCAGCTGGCGCCGGGGGAGAGGTGCGCGTCGACATCGAACCGCAACTTCGAAGGCCGTCAGGGCAAGGGCGGGCGGACGCACCTGGTTTCTCCCGTCGTCGCGGCAGCCACTGCCGTGCGCGGAACGCTGAGTTCGCCTTCCGATCTGGACCCCGTACCGCCCGCCGCGGCGGTGCAGGCCGGAAACAGCTCCACCATCCACGCTGCCTGAGACCGGGGCAAGAGGAGAAGACCATGGAAAAGATCACTACACACACCGGGATCGGCGTTCCCCTGCGGCAGAGCAACGTGGACACTGACCAAATCATCCCGGCCGTCTACCTGAAACGGATCACCCGAACCGGGTTCGAAGACGCGCTGTTCGCCGCATGGCGGAAGGACGAGAACTTCATCCTCAACCGGGAGCCGTTCAACCACGGTTCGGTGCTGGTTGCAGGACCTGACTTCGGTACCGGGTCCTCCCGGGAGCACGCCGTCTGGGCCTTGAAGGATTTCGGTTTCAGGGCTGTGCTCGCGTCGCGGTTCGCCGATATCTTCCGCGGTAACTCCGGCAAGCAGGGGCTCGTAGCCGCTCAGGTGGCCCAGGACGACATCGAGCTGATCTGGAAAGAGCTCGAGAACCATCCGGGCACCGAGATTACAGTCGACCTCGAGTCACGTCTGGTTACCTGCGGGGCGATCATCGCCGGGTTCCAGATCGATGACTACACACGCTGGCGTCTCCTGGAAGGGCTCGATGACATTGGACTGACGCTGCGCCATGAAGAGGCCATCACCGCTTATGAAGCCGTGCGCCCGAGCTTCAAGCCCACAACCCTGCCTGCCCGAACCTGACCTGGTTCACCGGTGCAAGGAAAATCACGTCCCGCACCGGAATTTCGGACTGAGCCGGGCTGTTTGCACTCCGTGAAGGGACCAACACGGTCCCGCTGACAAGCCGTCGGTATTTCAGTCTGGTAACAGTAGCTCCTATGCTTAGCAGGAGTCTTATCTGCTGTTGGGGCTTACACGTTGAAGGAAATAGGTGTTCATGGGTAGCGTTCTGACAATCCGTGGTGGTGTCCCTCTCGCAGGCAAGGTCACCGTCCGCGGTGCCAAGAATCTGGTACCGAAAGCGATGGTCGCCGCGCTTCTGGGGAACTCTCCGTCGGTTCTCAGGAACGTCCCTGAGATCAAGGACGTCGAGGTCGTCACCAGCCTTTTGAAGCTGCATGGCGTCGAGGTGAGCAAGGATCCGGTCACCGGAGACCTCACTATGGATCCCGCCAACGCCAAAATGGCAGCGTCGAAGGACATCGACGCGCACGCCGGCGATTCCCGCATTCCCATTCTCTTTTGTGGTCCGCTCATGCACAGCATCGGTGAGGCATTCATCCCCGACCTGGGTGGATGCAAAATTGGCGACCGGCCCATTGACTACCACCTTCAGGTGTTGCGGAATTTCGGTGCCGTGGTCGACAAGCGTCCCGGCGGGATCTCGATCTCCGCGCCCAAGGGTCTCCACGGAGCAAAGCTCGAGCTGCCGTACCCGAGTGTCGGTGCCACCGAGCAGGTGCTGCTGACCGCCACCCGCGCAGAGGGCATCACCGAGCTCAAGGGCGCAGCCGTTGAGCCGGAGATCATGGATCTCATCGCCGTGCTGCAGAAGATGGGCGCCATCATCACCGTGCAGACGGACCGGACAATCCGGATCGAGGGAGTGGCCGAGTTGGGCGGCTTCAACCACAAGGCCATCTCCGATCGCAATGAGACGGCGTCGTGGGCTTCTGCTGCTCTGGTAACGCGCGGCGACATCTATGTTGAAGGTGCACGCCAGCTGGACCTCACCGCCTTCCTGAACACATACCGCAAAATCGGCGGTGCCTTCGATGTGAATGACGACGGCATCCGTTTCTACCACCCGGGCGGCAAGCTCTCGCCTCTGGTTCTGGAGACGGACGTCCACCCCGGTTTCATGACTGACTGGCAGCAACCGCTGGTGGTTGCGCTTACGCAGGCGGAGGGCGTCTCGATCGTGCACGAGACCGTGTATGAGAACCGCTTCGGCTTCACTGACGCCCTCGTGCGCATGGGCGCCAACATTCAGGTGCACCGCGAATGCCTCGGCAGCGTCCCCTGCCGATTCGGCCAGCGGAACTTCCTGCATTCAGCCGTCATCTCCGGGCCTGTGCAACTGCACGGAACCGATATCGACGTGCCGGATCTTCGCGGCGGATTCAGCCACCTCATTGCCGCATTGGCGGCGAACGGAACTTCCCGCGTCACCGGTATCGAGCTCATCAACCGCGGTTACGAGCGGTTCCAGGACAAGCTTGAAGGACTCGGCGCTGATTTTGACGTCGCCGAAACGGCAGACGCGGGAATCGGCCGCTGAACGCGGCCGCACACAGCATGACCGAACCCGCTTCGTCCCGCGCAACCTTCGCGATTCTAGCCACCATTCTCCGGCCCCTCATGAATGCAATGATGGCCAAGGAATGGAAAGGCGCCGAGAACCTCCCACGCGACACCGGCTTCATCGTGTGCCCCAACCACGTCACGGAGATCGACCCAATTGTGATCGGGCATTTCCTCTACAACAACAAGGTGCTGCCGCACTTCCTCGCGAAAGCATCGCTGTTCAAGGTTCCGGTATTCGGCGCCGCGTTGCGTGCCACACTGCAGGTGCCGGTGGAACGGACGACGGCGGGAGCCAACCACTCGCTCGATGTCGCCAGAGAGGCGATCGACGGCGGCGGAGGAATCATCATCTACCCCGAAGGGACGCTGACGAGGGATCCTGACATGTGGCCCATGAAGGGCCGCACCGGTGCTGCGCGCCTGGCCCTTCAGACGGGTGCGCCGGTTGTTCCCATTGCACACTGGGGCGCGCAGGAGGTTTTTCCGCGCTACGCGAAGCGCCTCTACCTGTTTCCGCGCAAGAAGTCCCGCGTCCTCGTGGGGAAGCCTGTGGACCTCTCTGAGTTCCACGGCGGCCCCATTACCCGTACCACGCTGGATGCGGCAACTACCCGCATCATGGATGCGCTGACCGAGCTCGTTGCCGAGCTGCGCGGCGAAACACCGCCGGCCCAGCGGTGGGACCCTGCGTCAAAGAACCAGAAGCAGACGGGTCGAAACTTCCGGTCGCCTGCGGGTGAGGCTCAGTGACCCGTCGGCCTCCCGCCGTCGTTGCCGTTCTGGGCTCCGGTAGCTGGGGGACCACGTTCGCGAAGGTGCTGGCTGACGCCGGTGAGAGTGCTGACACACAGGTGCGCCTGTGGGCGCGTCGCGGGGAGATCGCCGATGAAATCAACACCCACCACACAAACAGCCGCTACCTTGCCGAGACGGTATTACCTGACAACATCAGCTGCTCCACTGATACTGCTGCCGTCCTTGACGGCGTGGAGCTCGTGGTCATTGCGGTGCCGGCTCAGTCCCTTCGCTCGCAGCTTTCAGCCTGGAAGCCGTTGATCTCACCGGATGCAGTGGTCGTTTCGCTGATGAAGGGCCTGGAAGTCGGCACCGACGCGCGCATGAGCCAGGTTCTTGCCGAAGAACTCGGCCTTCCCGAGGACCGCATCGCCGTTGTCTCCGGTCCCAATCTGGCCATGGAGATCGCCCGCTGTGAGCCGACCGCCTCTGTGGTGGCCTGCCCGGATGCCGAAGTGGCCACGTGGATTGCCGCAGCCTGCACGGCAACATATTTCCGGCCGTATACCAACACCGATGTGGTCGGGGTGGAAATCGGCGGCATCGTGAAGAACGTCATCGCACTGGCGGTCGGCATTTGCGAGGGCAAGCAGATGGGGGATAACACCAAGGCCTCGGTCATCACGCGTGGTCTCACCGAGACAACGCGGCTCGCCGTTGCGCTGGGTGGGGAACCGGAGACAATGTCCGGGCTTGCCGGTATGGGAGACCTCATCGCCACGTGTTCATCCGCGCTCTCACGTAACCACACGGCTGGCAGGCTGCTGGGCCAGGGGCTCAGCCTTGATGAAGTAACAGCGCACATGAACCAGACGGCCGAGGGCATCAAATCCGCACAGGCGGTGCTTGATCTCGCGCACCAACTCAAGGTCTATATGCCCATTACGGATAGTGTTGTTGCGGTACTTCAGGGCAACCTGTCCGTACATGATCTCGGCCCGCGACTGCTGGCCCGCGAACTGAAATCCGAAGGCTGATTGTGACCCTATCTGCGAAGCCCCGCGTCCTTGTGCTCTTCGGCGGGCGCTCGAGTGAACATGCAGTGAGCTGCGTGACTGCCGCAGGCGTGCTGGAAGCGATTGACCGCAGCAAGTATGAGGTCGTTCCGGTGGGTATTGCGAAGAACGGTCAGTGGTCATTGGTGTCCCTGGATCCGTCCCAGTGGTCGCTGCGCTCGACAGTGCTTCCGGAGGTTCCGGTGTCGCCGGAGTCCGTGGTGCTGGCAACAGCTTCCGACGGCGGTGCAGCACAGGAACTCGTGGCAACCGCAACGGAACGGATGCCACGCAGCCTTGGCGCAGTGGATGTCGTGCTGCCGCTGCTGCACGGCCCCTTCGGCGAGGACGGCACCCTCCAGGGAATGCTCGAGATGGCCGACATCCGTTACGTCGGCGCAGGCGTTCTGGCGTCCGCCGTGGGGATGGACAAGCATTATATGAAGGTCGTATTTGCCTCCGCGGGACTTAGCGTCGGTCCGTACGAGGTGCTCACCGACCGGGAATGGTCACGCAACCGTTCAGGATGCCTTGAACGTGCCGGGAAGCTCGAATTCCCGGTCTTCGTCAAGCCGGCCCGCGCGGGTTCGTCGATGGGCATCTCGCGGGCGGCCTCTCCGGCGGAACTTGAGGCAGCCGTGGAAACCGCGCGCCAGTTCGACCCGAAGGTGATCGTCGAGGCCGGGATCACTGGCCGGGAGATCGAGGTCGCGGTCCTGCAGGGTCGGGGCCTGGATGAGCCGCGCACCAGCCTGCCTGGGGAGGTTGCAGTCCAGCCCGGGGAGCACGAGTGGTATGACTTCGAGGCAAAATACGTTGACGGTGCCGCAGCGGAGCTGAGCTGCCCGGCTGACCTCCCGCCGGATGTCACGGATCGTGTTCGGGCGCTGGCTGCCCATGCATTCGACGCACTTGGCACCGAGGGGCTTGCCCGGGTTGACTTCTTCTACACTCCTGCCGGCGAGCTCATCATCAACGAGATCAACACGATGCCCGGCTTCACCCCGATCAGCATGTACCCGCAAATGTGGGCAAAGTCGGGGCTGACCTACACTGAACTGATCGACGAACTCATCGAGCTGGCGCTCGAACGCAAGACGGGCCTGCGCTAGGCGCAGCCGGGACCAGTTCATGGACGAGCCAAGGCGGCCTACCCTCCGTGATATCGCCCTCGCGGCGGGTCTTTCCAAAGCAGCCACGTCCTACGCGCTGCGGGGGATTCGTGGCTCTGAGAAAACCATTGCCCGGGTACAGGGCATCGCCCGGGACATGGGTTGGACTGCGGATCCGGTAGCCCGCGCCCTCGCGGGAGGCCGCAGCGGAAACGTGGCAATCATCGGATCGCTGGGAGACCTCTGGCGTCAGGGCCTTGCGGTGATGCTGTCTGAGGCGCTGCACGAGCAAGGGATGTTTTCGGCAATCTCCGACGTCGATACATCCCCTGAACGCGAGCGGAACGCGCTGCGCGCCCTCACGCTTCGCCGGGTGGATGCAGCAATAGTGCTACCGGTGGATCCATCCGCGCTCTACTGGGCTGAGGTTCCCGAGCGAATTCAACTGGTATCGATCGGGGACGCGCTCCTGCACCGGCCGGTTGCACACACCGTACTGTTCGACAATGAGTACGGGATCAGCACCGCACTCGGACACCTCGCCGAACTGGGGCATCAGTCCATCGGGCTTCTTGCGCCGTCGTTGCCGTCGACGCCCGGCCGCCCGGCGCAACTGCTGGTGCAGCAACTGGGCCAGGAGAGGGGAATGAGCGTTGCCGTTGCGTCGTCGGCGTCCTCAGTTGCCGGTGCAGCGGAAGCGGCAACGGCCCTCCTTGCCCGTAAAGCGCGTCCGACGGCGTTGCTGTGCCTGAGTGATTCGCTCGCCTTCGGCGCGTACCGGGCCGCCAGGTCCCTTAATCTGGACATCCCCCGAGACGTCTCGATTCTGGGCTTCGACGATAGCGAGTTGGCTCCCCTCATCAGCCCCGCCCTCACCACCTTTGGCTGGGACGAAGCCGCGATTGTGGCCGCCGGAATTGAGTCAGTGGTGAACGACGATGCTCCGGCCTCTGTCTCGTTCCGCCCCGAGTTCCTCGTGCGAAGCTCAACCGGGCGCTGCACTTCTGCGCCTTAGCCGGCAGATGCCTACAGTGCGTGAATGCGCCAGCCGACCGAGTGGGATGCGCCGGGTTCGAGCACGATCAGGTCCGTCCCCGAGTTGAACGCGTCCGGCGGGCAGGTCATAGGCTCAGCGGCCAGGCCGAGCCGCGAGACCGCTGGATCCGGCTTGTCCGCTGTGTGAATCTGTACCCAGGGGCAGCCACGGTCGAAGGTGATGGCCGTTCCCTTGCCGTCTGAAGCGCGCACCGAGACGGTGGCGGTGGCGTCGTCGTCGTAGTTGATGCCCGTGTAGGCGTGGTCCACGAATGTGTCCCCGATGAGGCGAGGCTCGCGGAAATCAAAGTGCGACGACGCGACGTCGGTCAGTTCCATCGGGATCAGCCGGTCTTCGGTCACCTGGAGGACCGATGACGCCGGCACCTCCAGCGTCCAGTCGTCCACCAGTCCTTCGCCGGCTACCAGGTAAGGATGCGCCGACGCCCCATAGGGTGCTGCTGACGGGCCTGGATTCGCGGCGGTGATCGTAGTGGTGAGGCCGCTGTCGTCGAGGGAGTAGAGCACTTCGACCTCAAGCCGGAACGGGTATCCCTTCTGCGGGATAACGGATGCGCTCAGGCGGACCGAGGCCGGCGCCTGGCCTGCGAGCGTCCAGTCCACCCACCCGAGGAGGCCGTGAATGGCGTGGGAGCGCTGAGGCTCGGTGAGGGCGAGCTGATGTGCCGCGCCGTTGAATGAGTACTTGCCGTCCACCACCCGGTTGGGCCAGGGCGCCAGCACCGCGCCGCGGAAGGAGGGACGGATCTCCTCGGCATCATAGGGGACCACGAGGTCGCGGTCGTTCCGGCGTAGGTACCGCAGGGTTGCTCCGACGCTGGCGATCGACGCCGTGTACGCGCCGTGCTGGAGGGTGTACTGGGTACCGGACAGTGGAGTGGAATCGGTGGTCTTCATCGAACCCAAGTCTAGGGCGTGGCCTCTCCGACGTGGCATTTTCAGGACACAGGTCAGGCCGTGTCCACCAGTTTCGCGTACACCACCAGGTTGTCCTCAAACTCGCCCGACGACGCCGCGAAGCCATCACAGGTGATGAGCCGCAGTTCCGCCTGGTCCACCGGGAAGTAGGCGGCTTTCGTAGGGAACTCGTTCTTGGAACAAACCTCGCTCTGATAGACCTCGAAGATAGCGGTTGAGCCGTCTTCACGATCCACCGTGATCCGGTCTCCCGGTCTCCCGGTTTCAAGGCTTCGAGGTTGTAGAACACCGGTTTCGAGGCGTCCATCGCCAGCTCCATCTCTGGCGGCGCATCGGCAGCGGACGACGACGGCACCTCAGAAGGTGTGGACGGCGGTGTCGGCGCCACCGGGGAGGGCGACGATGAGGCGGTGTGCGCGTTCCCGGACGGTTCCCCGCCCGTACCGCAGGAGGTCAAAGGCAGGAAGAGGAGCGCCGCCCCCGCGGCAAGGCGGAGGCGGCGATCCCGAGCACTGTTGTTCATGAGTGCTCAGCGGTCGGCAACCATGCGCCGGCGAACTGCGTACGACCGTTCCGGCAGCAAGGGCGTCCTGGGTTTCCCGGTTCAGCTCAAACGTCCGCTCGTAGGTGTAGCTGCTGCCCGAAGGGGCAACGGTTACATCCGTGCCGGCAGCAGGTCCGGTGCTGCCCTCGAGGGACAGGGTGGTACCGATTGAGCCGTAGGCGCCGGTCGCGTGATCGGCCATTGCAGGTGCTGCTGCCATGGTGGTGAGCCGACGACGGCCGCTAACCTTCCGAGGGCAGGTCCACCGTGTCATTCAGGCTCAGGCACTGCTCGGTCTGCTCGACCTGAGAAACTGCGCCGCCGAGGTCAACCAGAACCGTACTGGAAGCGACCTGGTTCGGATCGAAGAGAACTTCCACGGCCGGGTCGCGGCCATACGTGGTGGCTGTCCAGATGTCATTTTCCGTGGATTCCTGGATGATCCAATCCACATCGTTCACCGACGCGCAGGCATCGGTGGTGGGTCCCGGAATCTGGACACCGCAGCGCAGGACAACCTGCGACGGGTCACCCCATGCTGCTGTTGCCTGGCTGTTGGTTTCACGCAGTTCGTTGCCTGCGACCTGCTCGGGCAGCGCGATCATCACGCTCGCGCAGGCCGGGTTGACCGCATCCGGAGCAGCATCGACATCGACAATGGGGGAGCATGCGCTCAGCGACGCCGCGAGGAGTAAAGCGGCGACCGGCATGAAGGAACGCGGTTTCAGAGGCATTGACCCAGTTTATGGGTGTTTCAGGCGGCAAGGACCCGAGGGCACTGGACTGTCAGTCCTCGTAGGAATCGGCAAGCTTCCTGCGTTCGTGTTGGCGTCTGCTGTAGGTGGCCTCGCGAATCGCCTCGTCGCTGTCGAAGTTCGAGCCGAGAGCTCCTGCGATGGTGCCCAGGGATGCCGCCAGCCACGACAGTTTCGCGCAGTGGACGAGACCGACAGGGCGCTCCAGCGCTGTCCCGCCGGGGTCGGCAACCAGCCCAAGCGTTACTTTCCTCATCGGCGCATCCATTCCGAGTATCGCCCTACGGCGAGGGGCAGCGAGGTGTTCAGGTTCGTGGTTCCCTCCCCGGCGGTTGGCGCGGCGTCGTCGTTATTGGTCTTGGCTCGACCAGCGGTACTGTTACCGGTTGCGCTGCTGTAAGACGCAAGAGGCGACCGTCGATCCACACCTGCTGATCCGTCTCATCCTCATCAAGCATCCGCACTGTGGTCCCCGAGCGGAGGATCTCGACAGCGATCCGGCTGCCCTGCCACCTCAGCCGGAAAGCAATTCGGTTCAACCGTGCAGGTAGGCGGGGAGCAAGGCGCAGTTGCACATCATCCATTGTCAGACCACCGAAACCACTGACCAGCGCGAGCCACGCTCCGGCCATCGCCGCGAGGTGCACGCCGCGGTGGCTGTCGCCCCGCACATCCCGCAAGTCCGCCAGCGCAGATTCACGCAGGTAGGCGAGGGCGAGGTCGAGATGCCCTGTCCGTGCACAGACAACCGACTGAACGGCGGCGGACAGCGATGAATCACGGACGGTGCGCTGCTCGTAGTACTCAAGATTGCGGGCGCTCTGGTCCTCGGTGAAGGACTCCGAACACCACCACAAAGCAAGTACCAGGTCCGCCTGCTTCACAACCTGCCGTCGGTAGATCTTGGCGTAGTGCGAGTGCTCCTGCACCGGATAAGCGTCGCGGCGGCCCTCAAAGTCCCATTCCCGGTAGGTCGTGAAGCCGTCATTGGCCGGGTGGACCTGGCGGAGGTCGTCGTACGGCACGTACATGGCACCGGCCACTGCGCGCCACTGATCCACCTCGGACTGGTTCACGCCGAGCCGTGCGGCGGGTTCGGTATAGGCAAGACAAGCGTCAGCCGCCGCGGTGAGATTGCGCTGTGCCATGAGATTCGTGAAGACGTTGTCGTCCACCACCCCTGTGTACTCATCAGGCCCGGTCACACCGCGCAGGTGGAAGCGCCCGTCGTCGTCCTGATGAACAGTCGACGCCCACATGCGGGCTGTTTCAATAAGGACATCCACGCCGGCAATTTCGGTGAGCGGCCGTCCCGTTGCGTTGGCATGCAGGGTATAGGCACGGGAGATGCCGGCATTGAGGTGCATGGCCGCAGTGCTCGCTGGCCAGTATGCCGAGACCTCGTTCCCATCGATCGTGCGCCAGGCGAATGAAGCTCCCTTCACGCCCAGGACGTCGGCGCGCTCGCGGGCGGCATCCAGGGTTGATGCCCTCCAGCGAAGGAGCCGCGCAGCGCCGTCAGGATTGAGCAGCGTCAGCGTGGGTGCGACGAACCCTTCGATGTCCCAGAACGTGTGCCCGCTGTATCCCGGTCCGGTGAGCGCTTTGGCTCCGATCGGGGCGTTACTGAGGCAAACCGATGCCTGGAGAATATGAAACAGATCGAAGCGGAGAGCCAGCTGAAGGTCCGTCTCGGGGTCCACTTCCACGTCCGAGTCGTCCCAGAACCCATTGAGGAAAGCGCGTTGGTCAGCGGCGAGGCCTTCCCAACCGCGGCTCCGCGCATCACTCATCGCCGCGAGCGCTTGGGCGGCGAGGTCGGTAGGGGAGTCATCGGCTGACCGTGTATGGGTCAGGTATTTGACGAACGCCACCTTTTCGCCCGGCTCGAGGTCAGCAACCACGGTTGTGAGCACCTCGTCCTGGCTGCCGGAGGTGGAAACGTGGGCGCCCGCAGGAAGCTGAACGTCGTGTTGAGCCATCGCGGCTACACCGATCCGGCTGCCGCGTGTCCTATGTACGAGCAGCCCGCCGGCTTCGTAGACCCGGTGGAAGCAAGGAGCGAAGGGCTGCGTGAGCGCTTCGCCGACCCGGGGATCGGGGTTATCCACCTGCCGGGCGGTCCGGTTGACAGCCAGGTCCGAACGAACAACTACTTGGACCGCTGAGTCCACCGCTTCCACTTCATAACGGATTGCTGTGGCTGAGCGTTGCGTCAATGAAACCAGCCGGGTGGAGCGCAACCGCATGCGGCGGCCACCGGCTGTAGTCCACTCCGTCTCGCGATCCAGCGTTCCCGCGCGCAGGTCGAGAGTGCGCGCATGCCGTTCGAGGGGTGCGTGCCGGATGTCGAGCGGCTCGCCGTCGACCTCCACCGTGATCAGAGTGCCGTCTGCAACGCCCACTATTGCCTGGCCCCGGTCTGGATGCCCGTATCCGTCCTCCGGGTAGGAGAGCGGATGGAACTCGAACACGCCTGACATGAATGTTCCGGGGAAAACGCCCGGTTCTCCTTCGTCCAAGGTGCCGCGCGTCCCGATGTATCCATTGGACAGTGCAAAGACGGATTCTGCGACTTCAGGCTCATCCCAAGCGAATGCGGACTCTGTAATCCGCCAGAAGTCTGTCTCGATCGGAAGGTCGGCCACACAGTAATGCTAACCGTACTGATGATTGGCCCGCACGGCAGGCCTACCCGTGTACGTCCCGCGCCCGGCGCGCTGCGGCACGCAGTTCACCGAGGTTGAGTTGGGGTCTGCCGCCGGACTTACCAACTACCTCCGCGGAGGCTGCTGCTGCCAGCCATGCGGCGGACCGCGGGTCATCGTCCTGCAGGAGGCTGATAGCCAGGGCGGCGACAAACGCGTCACCGGCGCCGGTGGGGTCCTCTGGATCTTCATCTAGCAGTGGCAGCACCACGAGCCCTTCCGCCCACGCCACCACGTTTCCGCCGGTGGGGCAAGCGAGGGCGGCGATGCGCGGACCGGCCTCGACGAGGGACTGCGCAGCTTTGATGGTGTGAGCCAGATCGCGGGGTTTCCATCCAAGCAGTGCTTCGGTTTCCTCCGCATCGGCGCGCACGACGGCGGCGCAGCGCAGTACCAGCTCACGCGTCTCCCTATCCGGCGGGGCGCCGTCCGTCACTACCATTGCGCCGCCGGATGCAGCGACGTCGAGCGCCATCGAGACGGCCTGAGCGGGCTGCTGCAGTTGAACGAGCACGGCGTCCGCCGCACCCAGCACCTCTTTGCTCGCGCGGAGGTCTTCCGCCGTCAGCAGCACCCGTTCATCGACATCTTCAAAGAGGCGTCGAACTCCACCGGACTCGACGATGTCCACGAGCAGGGCGGTTGGGGCACCCTTCCGCCGAATGACACCGCCAACGCCGATACCGTCCGCTGCGGCTTGACCCGTAACGGTGCGGCCGGGCTCGTCATCCCCGACGACGCCGACAAGTTCCACTTCTGCCTTCAGCTGACGGCACGCGACCGCCTGATTAGCTCCCTTCCCGCCGAGCAGCTCGGAACGCTCCTGCACGGGAACCGAGCGTCCTTCTGCCGGCATCCCTTCGATCCTCAGCACGAGATCCCTCGCCACCTGACCCACAACCACGACACTCGGCATCGCTTTCCTCCTTGCTTGGTTCCGCAGAAACAGTCAGGATTCGACGTCGGCTGCGTCTATTGCCTTGTCGGTGACAATCGGCATCAGAACCAGCAGGGCCAGCGTCAGCACTCCCATGATTCCGAACATTGCCTGAAGTCCAAGCCACGTCGCAAGAAGACCGCCTGCCGCTGCGCCCAGCGGCATGGTGCCCCAAGCGAGGAGACGGTAGGCGCTGTTGACGCGCCCCAGCAGGCGATTGGGCGTGATGCGCTGCCGGAGGGAGACGGTGATGACATTCCATAGCATGACCAGCACCCCGCCCCCGAAGAACACGAAGCCAAGGATGTAGGGGTTGTCCGTGAGCGCAGGCGCGCCCACAAAAAACGATCCGCCGAAGATCGTCAGCGCCAGCGACTTTGACCGGCCCAGTTTCCGCTCCGCCCATTCCGAGATGAAAGAGCCGAGAAGTGCGCCGATCGCCGAGGTTGTGAGGAGCACTCCAAAGCCGACCTCTGAAAGTTGCATCGCTGACGACGGTCCGACGGCAAAGAGCACGAACAGGGCAAAGGCCGCACTCGAGGCAAAGTTGAAGGTGCCGGTCATGACGGCGAGCGTGCGCAGGATCTTCTGGTGCCAGAGGAAGCGTAAGCCCTCGGCGATGTCGTGCCGCAGCGTCGTTTTTTGTTCCCGTTCGATCCGGAAGTTTCCTCGCACCAGGAACAGTGAACCCACGGCTGCGAGCCACAGGACGGCTGGAACTGCGAACCCGCCGATTACTCCGGCTGCCACGAGCAGCCCGCCCAACGGCGGACCAATGAACTGGTTGGTCGTCAGTTCAACGGCGTACAGCCGCCCGTTGGCCCGTGAAAGCTGATCGCGGTGCACCAGCTGCGGCATGATGGACTGCGCGGACGTGTCATACAACGTTTCAGCGACCCCCACCAGCAGTGCGATGACATAAAGGGCCCAGATCGAGCCGAGATCGAGCAGGATCACCGCAATGAGCATGGCCGGTAAGGCTGCCCGGGTGAGATTGGCGACGAGCATCAGCCGACGGCGGTCCAGGCGGTCCGCAAGGGCGCCGGCTGTCAGCGCAAAGAGAAGCCATGGCAGGGTAGCGACGAACGACACCCCGGCGATCAGGGTGGGCGACTGCGTGAACTGGATGGCAAGCAGTGGCAGCGCAATCTTGAACACACCGTCGGCGAGGTTTGAGAGACCGGATGATGTCCATAGCTTCCAGTAGGAAGCGCCGAGCGGCGCACGAGCCTGTTCATTGACCTGCACTGATTCGCTAACCATGGGTGAACAGTCCCACAGCGATTGGGAAAACTCAAGGACAAGGGGAGGGAGTTGCTCAGGGAGCTCTCCTGCCCGCTCGGTAGCATAGGGCCAGCAACTATGGCAGGGAGTGTCCGTATTGACCACGCATGACTACACTGATCCCGTTCCGCAACGCGCCACGAAGAAAAAGCGGCCGCTGCGCACTGCCGTGCTGGTGCTGCTCGGCGTCGTTCTCGCACTTGCGGCACTTCTTGCCGGCTACCTGATCAGCCTCGCCATAGCATTCGAGACCAAAACGAACACCATCGAACCAGCGTTTCCGGACTCGTCAACGCGGCCCGAGCGTACAGCGGCCGCAGAAGGCGCCATGAACATCCTGCTGATGGGCAGTGACGCGAGGCCGGAGGCATCCGAAGACGGATTTACCGATTCCCGATCCGACACCATGATGCTTGTGCACATCCCTGCGGACCGGGAGAACGTTTATGTCATGTCAATCCTGCGCGATACCTGGACCGATATCCCCGGGCACGGCGAGAACAAGATCAACGCTGCGATCTCGCTCGGAGGAGTGCCGCTGGTTGTCCAGACCGTCGAGAACATGTTTGATGCGCCCGTTGATCACGTGATGATTGTCGACTTCGAGGGTTTCAAAGGCCTCACGGACGCTCTGGGAGGAGTGACGGTCGACAATCCCATTGCTTTCGAGTCCGAGGGAACAGAGGGGGAGTTCTTCGAACAGGGTCCGGTCACGCTCGACGGCGAGTCGGCGTTGAAGTTCGTGCGTGAACGCAAGGCGTTCAGCGACGGTGACTTTCAGCGGGTACAGAACCAGCAGCTCTTCATTAAGGGCATTATGTCCGAACTGTTGAGTGCCGAGACCTTCACCAACCCCGTGAAGCTCAGCCGGGTCGTGAATGAAATATCCCCCTACCTGAGTGTCGATGCGGACTTCGGCGCGCTGACTGCCGGTTCCCTCGCGCTCGGTATGTGGCAGGTCCGGTCCGAGGACGTCGTCTTCTTCACGCTGCCGAATCTAGGAGTCGGAACTTCGCCGGACGGCCAGTCCATTGTCGTGAAGGATGAAGAAGCAATAGCCCGCATCGCTGAGGCACTCGATCAGGGAACACTGGGGGAGTATGTGGACAACACCAGCGCAGGCTAGTACGGGCGGAGCCCAGGATCAGTCAGGGCTGACCGGAGTCATCACGGATGTCATGAGTGCGCTCGGCGAAATTGGTGTCGGCGTACTCGTGCTCCTGGAAACGGTATTTCCTCCGATCCCGAGTGAAGTCGTCCTGCCGCTGGCCGGCTTCCTGTCCCAGCAAGGCGAGATGAACGCGGTGCTTGTACTCGCGCTTGCCACCCTTGGTAGCTTCATCGGCGCTCTGCTCCTGTACCTACTCGGTGCGAAGCTGGGCGAGGAACGGGTGGTGCGCGGGCTCTCCAGGCTGCCGCTGGTGGACCGCGACGACTTCGAGCAGGCGGCGCGCTGGTTTCACCGCCATGGTCGCTCGGCGGTCTTCTTCGGCCGGTTGATACCGGGTGTCAGGAGCCTGATTTCGCTGCCGGCGGGTGCCGAACACATGCCGCTGGCCACGTTCACTCTCTTCACCGTCGCAGGAAGTCTGCTGTGGAACGTGCTGCTCATCGGCCTGGGCTATTTCCTCGGAACCCAGTACCACCTTGTTGACCAGTACTCCCAGTACTTTGACCTTCTTCTTTATGCGGCTCTCGCCGCTTTTCTCGGTTGGCTCATCTTCCGACGGGTACGACGACGGAGGGCAGGCTAGTCCCGCGGCTCCCTTCCTGTGGGTGCTGACTGCCCTTGTCCACAGGCGACACCGGAATGTGCGGGGTGCAAAGTACGGTGGAAGTATGCCACTTACCGTCAGCCAGCTGAGCGAATCGGCCCTGCTCGAACGCATTCTGCCGCGTCTTCACAGCCCTGTTGGCAGCCCCCCAAGTGTGCTTCTCGGCCCGGGGGATGACGCCGCCATCGTTGCCGCTGCGGACGCACGGGTGCTCATCTCCATCGATACCCAGGTCCAGGACATGGATTTTCGGCTGCACTGGCCCAATGGGTACAGCACCACCGGGTTTGACGTCGGGTGGAAGGCCGCCGCGCAGAACCTGAGTGACATCAACGCGATGGGTGGTCGTGCCACCTCCCTCGTCGTCAGTCTCACACTGCCCGGGAACACAACGGTCGAGTGGGTTGAGGACCTAGCGGACGGCCTCACGGCGGCAATTCATGAGCTGAGGGCTTCCACCTGTGCAGTAGTCGGGGGTGACCTGGGGCGTGGAACCGAAATTTCGGTCACTGCGGCGGTTACGGGTTCGCTGGACGGGCGCCCTCCGGTGCTGCGGTCAGGAGCGCAGCCGGGAGGCGTCGTCGTACTGGCCGGAACGGTCGGGCGCGCCGCGGCAGGATTGGCGCTGCTGGAGTCCGTACATGAATACGGTTCGCTGGAAGAGAAACTACGTGGGTTCATTCGTGCGCAGTGCCGGCCGCGTCCGCCGCTGGAGTCGGGACCAGCGGCCGCAGCGGCCGGTGCAACCGCAATGATGGATGTTTCCGATGGCCTGGTGCGTGATGCAGGAAGGATCGCCGCGGCCAGCTCCGTACACATTGACCTGGATCCCGAGGCCCTGCGGTATCTCGGCGAACCGCTTCGCGGAGTCGCGAGCCTGCTGGGAATGGACCCGCTGGAATGGGTTCTGGGCGGGGGCGAAGACCATGGGCTGCTGGCCACCGTTAACCCAAACGTTATGCCGCTGGCAGGATTCACTGCGGTAGGCTCGGTAAAGGCCGGACATGCCGAAGTGACCGTCGGGTCACAGTCTCCAGCCAACGTGGGATGGGATCACTTTGCAGACTAAAATCACCGCAAACGCGACTGCGATGAAGCGATGGTTGAGCAAGGCTGAAGTCTCCCTTGGCAACCACAGCGACCGCCTCAATGCCATCAACATTTTTCCTGTAGCTGACGGGGACACCGGCACCAACCTCTACCTGACCGTTCGGGCAGCAGCGCAGGCTGCAGCGGATCATGACACCCATGACCTCGGCGACCTGCTGAAGGTTGCCGGACAGGCCGCCATGGAAGATGCGCGTGGCAACTCCGGGACGCTCTTCGCCGTCTTCCTGTCAGCAATAGCAGAGCCGCTGCACGGCGCGTCCCGTCTCTCGGGGCCGTTGTTGGCCACCGCACTGAACCGCGCCCAGATCCGCAGTTGGTCGGCACTCAGTGACCCTGTTCCCGGCACCATGCTTTCGGTGCTTGAGGCCGCATCGGTCGGAGCTGCCACCGTGGACCAGGCCAACGAGGGAGATGACAGTAACCACGCCCTCGCCATGACTCTGCAAGGAGCAGTGGAGGCGGCACTTGAGGCTGTCGTGCAGACTGAGAGCCAGCTTGGCGCACTCACTGAAGCGAAAGTGGTTGATGCCGGTGGTGTGGGGTTCCTGCTCATCATGGATGCGCTCCGCGCGGCCTCACTCGGTGAAGAATTGCTGGACGAACTGCTTGACGGCCTTCATGGCTATGACGTCCAGGCGCCGCACATCCACAACGGGATGCCGGCCGAGGGCGTCGAGGTTATGTGTACCATCAACCTCAGCCCGCTGGAGGCTGCAACTCTTCGGCTTCACCTCGATGAGGTGGGGGATTCCGTCATTATGAGCGCAGTAACGGAGGTCGAGGAGGGCTATCGCTGGCGCGTGCACGTCCACGTTCCCGAAGCTGCCCTGGCACTCAGATACATCGAAGAAGCGGGGCAGCCCAGTCACATCGCCGTGACCCAGCTCGCCGGTGCCGGTGCTGTCAGCCCCCAGGAACCGGGGTACTTCGAGCAACAGGAACGTTACGGGTCCTGACGTCGGTCCGCGGTCATCCGCCGCAGGTACCGCTTGTTCGGCGCTAGGCTGGAACCGGAAGCGCGTCGCAGGCGCTCCGCCTGCCACCGAAGGACGGAAACCGCACGATGCCCACTGCCACCCGAAAAGCGACAGAACGATCCTCCCGTTTCGGGTTCGCCTTCATCGGCGTTCTGCTCATCGCCGTCAACCTTCGGGTATCTTTTGTCAGCGTTGGGCCGGTTCTCGGGAATATCAGCAGCGACCTTCAACTCTCGAGTGCCGCAGCAGGACTCCTCACTGGTTTGCCGCTTATCGCATTCGCGGTCTTTTCACCCGTAGCTCCGGCGTTCGCTTCCCGGCTCGGACTTGATCGGGCGCTTTGGCTGTCCCTGCTGATCCTCGCGTCAGGCATAGTGCTCCGTTCCATACCGGTGTCGGGCCTGATTTGGGTTGGCACCGCCTTGATCGGCCTCGCCATCGCGTTTCTCAACGTCCTTGTCCCTTCCCTCGTGAAGCGGGACTTTCCAACCAGGGTCAGCCAGATCACCGGCAGTTACACGGCAACACAAGCCGCGTTCGCCGCGATCGGGGCCGCCGTTGTCGTGCCGGTGGCACAGACGTCGCCCGCCGGATGGCGGCTGGCGCTCGGAATTTGGGTGGGACTGGCGTTGATTGCGATGGCAGTCCTCCTGCCCTGGCTGCGCAGACACGCCTCTGACACCGTGCGCGTTTCAAAACCCGAGGCGACTTACCGGTCGCCGTGGTCTTCGGCGTTGGGTTGGCAGGTGACGCTGTTCATGGGACTGCAGTCAATCGCCTTCTACGTTCTGATGGCCTGGTTGCCGACCATCGAGCAAAGCCGCGGCGTTTCGGCGACAACGGCGGGGCTGCACCTGTCCGTGTTCCTTCTTGTCAGCGTATTCGCCAGCCTTGCTGCCGGCGGAATCCTTCATCGGGGTGCAGACCAGCGACTGATGTCCTTCACCAGCGGTGCACTCACTTTCGTGACGTTTGTCGGGCTGCCGGTTGCGCCGGACCTCACATTGCTGTGGGTGCTCCTGGGAGCGATTGGATGCGGAAGCCTCATTGTCATCGCTCTGTCACTCTTCAGCCTGCGGACGGTCAACTATCCGCAGGCCGCAGCCTTATCCGGCATGGCGCAGTCCGTCGGTTATGGCCTCGGCGCGGTTGGACCGGTCATGTTCGGTGGCCTGCGTGATCTCAGTGGCGACTGGACGCTTCCGCTGCTCGTGACTGCAGCCATCATGGCAATGTTGGCCCTGACGGGCGTGCTCGCTGGGCGGGACCGGGTGATCAGCGGCCCTTGAGCACGCGGGTCTGAGGTTAACCTACGCTGAAGCGACCAGTTGCGGCTCGGGCATCGGTCCCGGAGCGAGCAGGTTGTCACGGGTGGCATTGATCACGCTGATCAGTGCAGCGCGCAAATCTTCTTCCGCGTAGCCTGCACCGCCAAGAGGTACACCTTCACCCTGCTGCACCTCATCGAGGATTGTGCGGCCCGCGGGAGTGAGGGCGACGAAAGTCACCCGGCGGTCTGACTCACTCTTCTGCCGCGTGACCAGCGCGCGCATCTCCAGCCGTTCCAGAGCTTTACCGACTGTCTGCGCCTGAACCCGCACGATCTGCGCCAACTTCACTTGGCTCATCGATCCCGCAGAGGCCAGCACTTTCAGGATTGTCACACCGGAATGTGTAACGCCGATGCTGCGCAACCGCTCGTTGTCACGGTTTTCATTGAGCCGGGCCGCTGTGCTCAGCAGGCGGCTTGTTGACCAATACGACGTGTCCATGCCTTGACCTTCTAACCCCGAAAGAACGACTGCACCGGCGAAGTGCTGCGCTCTGTAACTTGACCCGGTGGGACGGCACCGGCGACGCCAGACGCTGCGGGGTACGAGACCCGTGGAGATGCGAAGGGCGCTTAGTGAAGTATCCTATGCGATGAAAGTTGAGGTTTGAACCATTGAAAGGTGGAACCGTGGGCGAACTCGTCTCCTTCGAGCCTGATGAGGAGTTCGATGCACCCGGTCGGCTGACGGCGCAGACAGCGGGGACGGGTGAACGTTCGCTTCTTGAGGAGTTGCAGGATCTTGTGCTGTCCACCACGGATATGCAGGAGTTCCTCAACGAACTTGCCGTCCTTTCAGCGCGCAGCGTCAGCGGGCACGAGGAGACCGTGCTGTGCGGCATCACACTGTTGCGCCGCCGTCGGGCGGCGACTGTGGCCTACAACTCGGAGACTGCGAAGTCCATGGATGAACTGCAGTACGCCTTCAAGGAGGGTCCGTGCCTCACAGCAGCCAAGGAGCAGCGCACCATCGTCGTGGAGGACTTTGCTAGCGAGAGCAGGTGGCCCGAATATTCAGAGGCGGTCTCCGGATACGGGCTGCGCTCCATTCTTTCTGCCCCTTTCACCATCGGCGCGGGAGCACATGCGGCGATGAACCTGTATTCCTACCGTCCCAGTTCTTTCAGGAGCGAGGAGGTCGCTTTCGCCGAGTCATACGCGCGTCAGGCGTCAAAAGGTCTGCAGCTGGCGTTGCGGATGGCACACTACAGCGAGGAAGCGGACAACCGCAGCCGAGCCATGGAGTCCCGAACCCATATCGACGTCGCAGTTGGGATCGTCATGGCGCAAAACCGCTGCTCGCAGGATGAAGCTTTCGCGATCCTGCAACGGGCCTCGAACGCACGCAACGTGAAGCTGCGCGTGATCGCCGCGGAGATTGCCCAACGGGTTTCCGGGGCCTTGCCTGCAACCCACTTCGACGGGTAACGGGATCGTCAGAGCACGGCGCTAAGCTCGACACTACGTCTCGCTGGTTCCTGCTGCTCAGGAAAAAGGCTTTCAGGAAGGTATATGAAGAACAGGCGCCCGCCCGAGCTTTCCGCACCATTGGACCCCAAGTTGCTTGGCACCAAAGTGGTTAAGGTTTTTGGGGAGAGCCTTGAAATTCACTCCGTCGGAGCGCTTCTGAACCACTTTCCCCGTACTTACCTTCCGCCTGGGGAGCTGACGGGGTTGTCCGGCGTCCCGCTCGATGAAGACGTCACCCTGGTCGCCCGGGTCCAATCGGCAAACTCGCGGTGGATGCGGACGCGCAAGGGCAAACTGTTGGATGTTGTCATCACCGACGACGACGCCGGAAGTCTCGGAACCATGCATGTCACCTTCTTCAACGCTCATGTTGCTGAACGACAGCTCACCGTGGGTACTCGTGCCGTCTTCTCCGGAAAAACGGGCAGTTACCGGGGACAGTTGACCCTCACCAATCCGCGATTTTCGCTGCTCGACGAAGACGACGCCGGCATGGACAAGCACCTCGCGCCTATCCCCGTATATCCGGCGTCTGAGCACATCAGCAGTGATCAGATCAAGAAGTCCATCGAGAAGGTTCTTGACACCCTCGTTCATTCACAGCTGAATGACCCGGTTCCCGCGCACATCGCCCGCCGTGACCGGCTGATGAACATCACCCAGGCCTATGAGTTGATCCACCGGCCTGCCGAGGTTGAGGATGCCTACCGTGCCCAACACCGTTTCCGTTACCAGGAAGCGTTGGTCCTGCAGACTGCCTTGGCACGGCGACGGGCTGAAGTCCTCGCGGAGGAGGCAACGTCACGCCCGCTGATCCAAGATGGGTTGCGCGATCAATTTGATGCTTCGCTGCCGTTCACGTTGACCTCGGGCCAACAGCAGGTGGGGGAGGAGCTTGCAAAGGACCTTGCCGGTGCCCATCCAATGAATCGGCTGCTTCAGGGCGAGGTTGGGTCAGGAAAAACGCTTGTTGCCTTGCGGGCGATGCTGCAGGTCATTGACGCAGGGGGACAGGCGGCCCTTCTGGCACCTACTGAAGTGCTTGCGGCGCAGCACCATCAATCCATTACTCGTACCCTCGGCCCGCTGGCTGAGGGAGGAATGCTCGGCGGGGCGGTGGACGGGACACGGGTTGTGCTCCTGACAGGGTCCATGTCAACGGCGCAAAGGCGGGAGGCGCTGCTTGCAGCCGCATCGGGTGACGCCGGCATTGTCATCGGCACACGCGCCCTGTTGTCGGAAAACGTTCAGTTCTTTGATCTCGGGTTGATTGTTGTCGATGAGCAGCACCGTTTCGGTGTGGAGCAGAGGGACGCACTCCGGGCGAAGGCCGCCGCTGCGCCGCACATGCTTGTCATGACGGCTACCCCCATTCCCAGGACCGTTGCGATGACTGTTTTCGGTGACCTGGATGTATCCACCTTGACGGAACTTCCCGCCGGCCGTGCCCCCATTGCGACCCACGTCGTAGGGCTTTTCGAGAATCCCAACTGGGTAAATCGCGCCTGGGCCCGGACGCGGGAGGAGATTGACGCCGGCCGGCAGGTTTACGTTGTGTGCCCAAAGATCGGGAACTCGCAAGCGGAACCTGACAGTGCCGACGCAATGGAACTCTACGAAGGTGCGCCTCCAAACAAGCAGGAACTGACGTCCGTTGTGGAACTGTTCGAGTCTCTGCAGGAAGTGCCGGCCCTTGCCGGAGTGAGGATGGGCCTGCTGCACGGGCGCCTTGATCCGGCAGAGAAATCCGCCACCATGGCCGGATTCAATGACGGCGTCATCAGTCTCCTGATCTCCACTACCGTGATTGAGGTAGGAGTTGACGTTCCCAATGCCACTCTCATGGTGATCATGGATGCGGACCGCTTCGGTATCTCACAACTCCATCAGCTGCGGGGAAGGATCGGTCGCGGTGGGCACCCGGGTACCTGCCTGCTTGTCACGCAACTCGAACCGGCACACCCCAGCCGGGAGCGGCTGGACGCTGTCGCTTCAACGTCCGACGGCTTCGAACTGTCCCAAAAGGACCTGGAGCTCCGCCGCGAAGGAGACATCCTGGGCGCATCACAGTCGGGAGGAAGATCGGCACTGCGCTTCCTCAAAGTAATTCAGCATGCCAAGGTGATCGAAAAAGCCCGTAAGGACGCACAGGAACTGATCGATGCTGACCCAACACTTGCGGAGCACCCTGAGCTCGAAGAAGCGCTGGATCTCTATCTGAACGCCGAGAAAGAAGCCTTCCTCGAACGGGGATAAGCGGAACCACTGGATCAGGAAGCGCGGGATGCCGTCTTTCGCGATCTGGAAGCAGGAGTGAGGCGGAAGCGGGAGCGCTCGGAGGCCGGTATCAGCGAGGCCCACTCGGGGTGACCTCCCAGGTATCCACGGACGGTAGGACAGAACGGCATGACCGCCAACCGCCGCCGGTGCAGGTTTTCGAGCACGTTCCCTACGAAGTAGGTATCCAGGCGTGCGCGCTTGAAACGCTGCTCGATGGTCGTGTGCAGCAGCCAGATCTGGCCCTGCCGGTTCTCGTATTGAAGGTAGCCGACGTTGTCTCCGTCAACGTACAGCTCGAACCGGCTCAGCTTCATATTGTCGCGGACTGCCGTCCGCAGGCTTGTTGAGCGGTTGGGATAACGCAGGTCCATGTGAACTCCCACAGTCGAGAGGCTGGTGAGGCTCGCTGCTGAACCGTACAAACAACTATAGCGACAATCAGTAGGCTGACAAAGCAGCCCGCAGGTTCAGGCAATGGCGCGTTCAGGCGATGCCCGAGATGCTTTGACGGAAGGCGAGTTCGTCACAGGCGGCCTGGTAGCGCTCCAGGGCTCGGAGATCCGGCATCTCGGAATCCAACTCAAGAAAGAGGGCGTCGCACAACTCGGCAAGCCGGTGTTCCGGAACTGAAGAGAGATCAACGGGGAAATCGTCGTCGGTTTCGGTCCAGGCGGGAGCGTTATCCCCGGGTTCGCGGATGGATAGTAGAGGTGGCTCAATGAATGAGCGCGACTGAGCGTCCATGAGGTGGCACTCCCACAAGTAGGTCTTACTGTGGCTCGCTGCTGAACCTGTTGCCAGTCTAATCGGCTGCTATTTTGTGGCAACCCCGGGACCGGTTCACACGCTGCATCTCTGCCCGGATGCCTGTCAGGCCGGGGTTTCAGCCCGATTTCGTAAGCCGACTTTCAATAAAAGTAATAAGCATGCTTCCAATTAAGCGACTGATGTGTCTACCCTTGTGCAACCGGATACTTCGGACAAGCCCTCTGCAATCAATCTCGAGGAGATAAAATGATCACGCAGGAACATATCGACCGCATTCTTGATGGCAACGGGAACGTTGTGGACCAGGATGGCAACAAGGTTGGATCCGCGGGCCAGGTGTACGTGGATGACCACACAGGAGAGCCCAACTGGGTCACGGTGAAGACGGGCCTCTTCGGTACGTCTGAATCGTTCGCGCCGCTGCAGGGCGCTTCCATGGACGGCGATGATGTGCGCATTGCCTACACCAAGGACCAGGTCAAGGACGCACCTAAGGTTGACCCGGACCAGAATTTGAGCGAGGCGGAGGAAGAGGAACTCTACCGCCACTACTCCCTGAGCCGGCCAGGTGGAGGTTACGACGCCGCCGAACACGGTACGTACTCGGGCACCACCACTGGGTCGGACGATTTCGGCGATTCCAATCCGGGCATCGCAAGCGCCGGCGAGAGGGACCGCTACGACGCGGACCGCGGTGATCGAACAGTTGGACATGACACTTCCGGGCCCACCACGGATGATGCCATGACCCGTTCCGAGGAACGGCTCCATGTCGGCACGGAGAAGCAGGAGACCGGGCGTGCCCGCCTCCGCAAATACGTAGTGACGGAGAACGTCACCAAGACCGTGCCGGTCCAGCGTGAGGAAGTGCGGGTTGAGCGTGAGCCGATCACCGACGCCAACCGCGGCGCCGCTCATGACGGTCCCGCCATCAGCGAGGAGGAGCACGAGGTGACCCTTCACGAGGAACGACCCGTTGTGGAGAAGGAAGCTGTGCCGGTTGAGCGGGTGCGCCTTGACAAGGAAGTTGTCACGGACGAGCAGACCGTGAGTGAGGAAGTGCGCAAGGAAGAAATCGAGACAGACGGCGACGATTCCCGCCGCGGACTCTGACCGGGGCGGCGTCCGGCAATGAACGAAAGCTGGCTTCGCCGCGTGTTCCGGTGGGTAGGTGTTGGACGCTCGGAAGCTACGCTTCCGGGCGTCCAACACCATGTGGAGGGCGCTGACATCAACGAGCGGGTGAGGCACCTCAACTCCGCACAGCTGTGCCGGGCATGGCGAATCAGTTTCCTGGCTGTCATCAGCGCCAAGACAGCGGCAGAACTGGAGGAGCTCGCTCGGAAGCGGCGGCTGTACCTTGAGGAAATGGAATCGCGAAATCCCGCCGGCTTTGCGTGCTGGCTGGCAAGTTCGCCTGCAGCATCAAGTGACCCGGAGCCTTACCTGCTCCACCAGGATGCAGGGCGGCGCCGGTTCGGCTCGCTCTAGGGTGAGTCCTTAGGGCTTGCGGTCACTACAACGTTCTTGCCCCAGGGATCTTCGGTGTAACAGCTGATGAGAACAAGCCTGTTCGGCGTGATATCCCAGATATTGCTGTCCTTGAGGGTGTCCTTGTCACGAGTGACAATCGAATCGACTAAATAGTGCTGCACACCGGAGCCGGTGTGCAGCACTATTTCGTGCCCCACCTCCACATCGGTGCTTATGCGGTTGAACGGAGCCTCACGATCCTCCCAGCTGTGTCCGGTGATGTACGTGGTGTCGTTCGATCCGCGCCCGGGCATGCCGAATGAGGTAAGCCAGTAGCCGTCCATGGTGAACGGTGGGACGAGGGATTGTGACGCCTCGTCTGCCGAGGTGGGAGTGAGAGGTAAAACTGCTACATCGATGCCGGCGGATTCCACGATCAGCCGCTCCGGAGCGGCGGCACGAGGTTTCGGAGCGGCTGCTTGGGTGGTGGCTGCCTGGGTGGTGGGACTGGGGCTGGCTTCCGGGGCGGGCGTGGGCGTGGCACTGGCAGCCATGGTTGCGGGGCGCGCCGTCTCCTCCGGGGCTGCCTGTGGTGCAAATGCACCGCTGAGCGCTGTGGTGGAAACGAGCGCGCCCAACACTGCTGCCCCCGCAACCCATAGCCGCATTCGCGGCCGGGGAGCGGGGGCAGCAGCGTCACGCTGTGTAGCTGTCATCGAGTGGGTTAGGCCCGGCCTGCGCTTCGACGACGAACGACGACGACGGCACCGGCCGCTGTTACCGCACCGAATCCTGCCAGCCCGGCCAGGAGGGCGAGGTTCGCGGGATCTGTGGGTCCGGCGTCGTCCGCTGCGGTCTGAATGTTCAGGCCACGCTGCTGCCCGAAC